>JAEUHE010000002.1 GCA_016793885.1 Verrucomicrobiales bacterium | reverse complement strand
GCTGGTAAATCTGATGAATCAACTCGGAAGCATGGTTCACCAGACGCATGGCCGCCTCGCGCGGCACGCCTGCTCGCCGCAGCCGATTGACGTAGGTGACGCGAAGGCAATGAAAGCACAGATGGGGTTTCTTGATTTTGGCGAAGAATTGAGTCCACCGGCGAGAAGGTTGAAAAGGAAACTGAAGTGTCACGGTGCGTCGCTCGGCTTTCAGACGCTCAAAGAGAGATTTGAGCGCGTCGGGCATGGGAATGGAAAACGCACGATCTTCGCCGCCCTTCGGATTTGGAAACGTGATTTTTTCCTCCGCGAAATCAATACAAGATGTCGGAATAGCGGATTCCCGAAGACGGCAGCCCGTGTTGAGACCAATCTCGAAAGCGACCTGCATCCATTCCGGCTCTGATTTCAAGGCTCGCCGAATTACGACAATTTCATCATCCGTCATTTCCGGTTTCTTCTTTGCCTTGTCTTTCCTGATTTTCAAATGAACGAGTGGATTGGAGTCGGCGTGACCGAGACGAACGGCCTCGCTCAGAATGAGGGAGAAGGTCTTGATCTCAAGAATGGCCGTGTTGCGCCCTGCTTTCTTGCCGGACTTCTTCTTAAAATTGATCCGCCAGTCAACGTATTCGAGCGCAGTCTTGTAGGTGATTTGTTTTGGAGTGTGAATGTGCCGGTACTGAAGCCACATCGCGACCCACTTCCAGGCATCATGGTATCGCTCCAGCGTCTTCTCGGTCTCACAGTGTCGATCCAGGAATTTGGGAACCCATGTGTCCCAACTTTCGCCGACGGCGGCCGCTTCGCGACGAAGCTCCTTTGCTTCCAGTTCAGCGCGAAGCACACGAGCCTTGGCAGTATCTCCTGGACTATCAGCACGGAGACCAGTGGATTCATTCTGACGCTTTCCCTTCGCGTCATAGAACGCAACCCACCAGAACGGCGACTTTTTCTTTCGGTAGAGCGAAGCCATAATGCGAGTGTAGCAGGTGTAGCAAACGTGCTACACCAGCCTGCTAAAATCAAACGATTTAAGCCATTCTAAACCACCATAGAATGTCTTATCCTGTAACGAGGGTTCGATTCCCTTCACCCGCTCCAAATTCCGCCCGAGCGAAATTTGCCCGCCTGTAGCACGGCCTTACGGCGCGGCTTCGGCGCCACACCCACCGTGCGGTGGCAACGGACGGCAAAGACGGCGCACCGGGCAGTCTAAGACATCTTCACTATCGGACCCACTGCTTCATTCATCTGGTTTCCGAGGCGGGAGAGTCCTCTTTTTTACGACCGACTAATGCACAAGTGCTTTCGTGGCGGACGTGCGATCGTTGCTGGAGCTCTCAGCTTTTACAGCCTGACGAAGCCTTCGGGCTGAGCGTGCGGTCGTTCAGGGGAACATTGGTAGTGACTTTGCATGGACAAAGCAGCTCTATCCTGCTCTGGTGTAATCGGTTGTTGCGGTCTGTCCCCCGAACGTAGTTGCGTAGTTGTGAAGAAGCGCGCGAGAAGCAGGACGAAAGTGGCCGCGTCGAAACCAGGGCGGACTCCGTCACCGACGCGAACGCGCCTTGGTTACGGTGGTTTGCACTCGCTTCCCTGTCGTCTGCTACAGTTTGTAGAATGTGCCCGGTAACAACCTGCTCGTTTCCGGTAACTCCTCTGGATAGGATGCCATGATGAGCAACCGGACCACATCCAGCGAAGCGCCGCGAGTGTTTCCCCCAACGCGGTGGTCGGTGGTACTGACGGCGACGCGGAAGGACGCGGCAGAATCGACGGCCGCTCTGGAAGCCATCTGCCGCGCCTACTGGTACCCGCTCTACGCCTATGTGCGGCGCTGCGGGCAGTCGGCGCATGACGCGCAGGATCTCACGCAGGAATTTTTCCGCTGCCTCCTTGAAAAGCGCTGGCTTGATTCCGCTGATCCCGGCAAGGGCAAATTGCGGACGTTCCTGGTCGTGATGCTGAAGAACTTCATGGCCAAGGAATGGCGGCGGGCGTCCGCGCAACGACGCGGCGGTGGACAGGCCCAGGCGCCGTTCGATACGGCCTTTGCCGAGACCCTCTATGCAGCGGATCGCAGTTCGCTCGCGCCGGAGGATACGTTCGACCGTCAGTGGGCTTTGACGTTGCTCAACCTGACCGTAGGGCGATTACGCACGGAGTTCGCGGCGGCGGGAAAGCCCGACGATTTTGACGCGCTCAAGGACTGCCTCCTGGCGGAGCACAGGAAGATTGACTATGCGGCGATCGCTGCGCGGTTGGGTGTGAACGAAGGTGCGGCGCGTGTGGCGGCTCATCGCTTGCGCAAGCGCTTCCGAGCTATCTATCGTCAGGAAATCTCGCAGACGCTGGAGGACGGCGCGGATGTGGATGGCGAACTACGGCATTTGGCCGCTGCGCTGGCCCGCCCCTGAGAATGCAACCACCAGGTAACAACCTTCTGCCAACCGGTAAGTAACGGGCATGAGCAACGAATCATCGTCGAGATGTCCTCAATGCGGAGCGGTCCTGCCGGACAACGCGCCCGCCGGGCTTTGCCCCCATTGCCTTATGGCGCTGAATTTGAAGACGGAAACCGTTTTCACCGACGACACGCCTGCCGCGCAACCACCGTTGCCTGCTGAACAGATTGCCCCCCATTTTCCGCAGCTTGAAATTCTCGAGTGTCTCGGACGCGGTGGCATGGGCGTGGTTTATAAAGCGCGGCAGAAATCACTCAACCGCCTCGTCGCGCTGAAGCTTCTCGCACCAGAGCGGGTGCGCGACGCGAAGTTCGCTGATCGGTTCGCTCGCGAGGCGCAGGCGCTCGCTGCATTGAACCACCCGAACATCGTCACCATCCATGACTTCGGACAGGCGGGTGGATTTTATTTCCTCCTGATGGAATTCGTGGATGGCGTGAATCTTCGCCAGCTTTTGCGTACGCGGAAGTTCACACCTGAGGAGGCGCTGTCCATCGTGCCGCCGCTGTGCGACGCTCTCCAGTTTGCTCACGACCGGGGCATCGTCCATCGCGACATCAAGCCGGAGAACCTGCTCCTCGACAAAGACGGCCGGGTGAAAGTCGCCGATTTCGGCATCGCCAAGATGCTCGGCACGGTCAACGTCGGCGGAACGCCCGGCGAAGCCGTCATACCCGAAAGTGCCACGCAAAGCGCCGTGGGCACGCCTGGCTATAGCGCACCTGAACAGAAGGCCGACCCGGTGCGCGTGGACAGCCGAGCCGACATCTATTCACTCGGCGTTGTCTTCTACGAGTTGCTCACTGGCGAACTGCCCGGCAAGAACATCGCGCCGCCGTCAACAAAAGTTCGGATCGATGTGCGGTTGGACGAAATTGTTCTGCGTGCGTTGGAACAGCAACCTGAACGCCGCTACCAACAGGCCAGCGAGGTGAAAACCCGTGTGGAGATGATCGCTGGAACGCCCGACAGCCGCACTGAAAGCAAGAGTCGGGTTTCCGCACCCTCGACACCGCGCCGTCCGTGGTCGCTCCTCGCCGTGGCGGCGCTGTTCATCGTGTCCGGCTGTTTGGCGGCCTGGGATATGGGAAGAGACTTTCGCAAGGACATTGCGAACATCAACTCTGCGGTCCTCGCGCTGCCGGTTGGCATCGGGCTGCTGCGTTTGCGTCCCTGGTGGCGCCGGGCCGCGCTGGTGACCATTTGGATTCCACCAGTGCTCGGCGCAGTTGTCGCGGGGATCGCCATATTCGGCGGGTTGGCCGTTAAGCCCTACGTGAGGGTCAAGTTCATGGGTTCGGAACTGATCGGGGGGGCACGCTATATCACTGTCCTGCTTGCTGGGATGCTGGCCGTTGCGCTGTTCGTATGGGTGTGGCGGGTTCTGACGCGACCAGGTGTGAAAGCTCTGTTTCAACGGGACGGGGTCGAGCGTCCGTGGGTCGAATGGGCGGTGTTGGTGGGTGTCCTCCTCATTGCTTACCTGGCACCGATGGGATCCCTGACCCAACCATCTGCCGCTCCACTTGCGTCGATCCACCCCGCGCTTCTTCGTGCGACATACTCGGCCCAAGCAGGGGGTACCAATTTGTTCGGCCCGGTGATCGAGAAAGTCCTGACGAATCACTCAGCGATCACTCTGCGTTCTGGACAGGTGGAGCCTTTGCCAAATTTTGGCGTCGAGCAGAGGATCACTGCGGAAACCGAAGGTGCGGTATTTTCCTGGATGGAGCGGACCGGTGTGGATTTTGTGTACCTCGGACGAGATGTGTTCTATGGCATCGTGCAGAATATCCGAACCTTGGCGCGTGGAGAGTGGGACGACTATAACCCTGCGCGATTGGCTGAATCCCTGTCCTCCAGCGGAGCCAATCGGCGAATCAAATTCCAAGACAATTTGCCTTACACTTATGGTTTCCAAACTCGCCAGGGCGGCTTGGGTCTGTTGCAGATCATTGGATTCGCCGACAACGACGCAGGCGTGAGCATTCGCTACGTCCTGCAACAACCAGGCTCAACTAACCCCTCAGACTCGCAAGAGTCGTTACAAGCCGCGAACAAGCCCAACGAACCGCTCAGTTGGTTGCTGGAGGAGCAACTGCCACTGGCAGACGCTCGCTCGGGGTTGAGCCGTGCCCCAGGGTATCCGCTGGTCGCCGAGGCGGTGGGCTGGGCTGACGACGACGGGCAGTTCAACCCAGTGATGTATCTGGCCAAGCCGTTTCCGAGGGGTGGCGGAGAAAATTATCTCGATGGGGTTGGCCGACGAAAACCGGGAGAAGGCATCCGGGTGCATATCTATCGGGGTACGAATCCGCTGGCCATCGCCAACCGCTTTCTCGGCTCCTACGAAATTATCGGCCAACCACACACCGCCCGCCTGCGCGGCGATTTCGAGTTGAGAGAAAAGGGCGGTCTCTACTTCAAGGTTTCTGCTGATGAGAGCATCGTGAAGCTCGAAGGTAGGCGAATTCGCCCTCCCGATCCTTCCAGCAAGACGAGCGGCGTCATCCGCAAGGCAAGAGCGATGAGTAACCCTGCGTTCCTAGAGGAGGCGCCCCGGCTGCAATTCCTCGCCTGGCAGGACGAATGGAAAACCAAGCAGGCCGGCGCGGCGCGTCGCCCGGACGGATCAGTAGTGACGAACACGGCCGAGTTGCAGTGGCTGCGTGAAGTCCACCCGGTGGGTTATGGCTGGCATTCAGAGCCAGCGCCGCCGTTTTTATACCTCTGGTTCTCGCATCCCCTCTTTGACTCGACCGGCCACGGTGAAGTCACTCTGCTGGGCGACATCGGCGACCTCATTCCGCCCGGTGCTCACGGTTCAATGGGCAGTTCGGCAGAAGCGGCGCGGCATGACACGGGCAATCTCGGCTGGCTCCGTTACACCCTTTGTCCGGGCGACGGAACGAATACTGCGGCTCGCGTGACTGTGCGGTTGCTCTATACCCTTGGTTCGCTGGAGAGAATTCAGGAACTCATCGTCGCGCCCAAAACCGCGGCTTCGATGTCGCTTGAAGGCGGCGCACAACTCAACGGCATCGGACAGAACCTTGACGGTAAAGCGTTTTTAGCGATTGCCATCGATGCAAGCAAGTTGCATGGAAGACGGTTTGGCGCGCTGGCCATCACCAAGGACGGACGCGAATTGGTTTCGTCAGGAGGAGGTGTCAGTGGCAACGCTGATGGCGCAGGCGTGCGGGTTGCACATTTCACGTTCGACTCTCCTCTGGCCGACATTTCCAAGTTTCTGATCGGCACACGCCCGGTTCGCACCGTGGAGTGGAAGGATGTCCTACTGCCTCGCTGGGAGTGGTGATTGCCGTCACCCTCAATTCTAGGATCGATCGGGAGTTCAACCCCGTCTCTTAGAAGCCGAATTCTCATCCGAAAAAGACCTTCTAAGGTCCGAAATTGGTTAAAGAATAGTCCTATCCTATTCCGGTAGAATAACTTGTTGTGGTTCGACCCCTCTTTGTTGCCAAGTCTTACGGCATGATTTCCAACGACTCAATCTTTTCGCCCGCAAGCTCGAAGAAGAATCGAAGATCAACGGGACTGCCGGGAAAATTTCCGACCAGATGGCAGGTTACGACGGTCTGTCCGTCCTTTTCTTCGCAAGCCAAGGGTTCACAGGTGTATTCATACTTTGCCGAGGCATCTGTTTTCCACTGTTTGATAGCGGCACGGCCTTTGTAGGTGAGTCCCTCGTCCTTTACGACGGCGGTTTCCGTGAAGCGTTGTGAAAGGGCCTCAGCATCACCCTTGTCTGCGCTGAAGTAGAGGGCGATGGCTTCCGGCAGGTTGAGTTCTTTTGCTCTTGGTTTCATGTTCGTTTCCTTGCTCATGGGTCTGGTGTTTTTGCTTTCTCAAACCGTGGGAATGTTTCCGCCATCGATGACGTATTCGCTTCCGGTGATCGAAGACGCTCGATCGGAAGCGAGGAACGCGACCAATTCCGCTACTTCCTCAGGCCGATTGGGACGACCTAGCGGGATCCCACCGAGCGAACTCATCAGGTTCTGCCTTGCGATAGCCGCCTCCGTCCCGGCCTGGGTGGCAAGCCGCTCGATCAGTCTTGCCGCCGCTTCTGTTTCAGTGAATCCGGGGGCAACGCTGTTCACGCGGATGCCGCGAGGGCTGACATCCTTCGAGAGTCCCTTGCTATAATTGGTGAGAGCCGCCTTGGCCGCAGCGTAGGCCAGAGTCGATTCGTGCAGCGGCAGCGTTCGTTGAATCGACGAGACATGGATGATGACGCCCGAACCTTGCCCCAACATCCCTGGAAGGAATCCACGGTCCAGCCGCACGGCTGAAAGCAAGTTCAACTCAAGCTCCTGTTGCCAGATTTCGTCGGTCAAGGCGAGCGCCCCGCCTCCGGTGGCGGCACTGCCGCCGACTGCATTAATCAAAATATCGAGACTGCCGAAGCGGTCGAGGACGGTCTTGATGACGTGGTCTGCGCCTGCCCGGGTGCTGAGGTCGGCCCGGATGAAGTGCGCGGAGTTGTCCCCCGCAGGAAGGTTGCGCGCGGTGGAGAGCACTGCGCCGCCGCCGGTTTGCAGGCGATGCACAATCGCCTCTCCAATTCCCTTTGTGCCGCCGGTTACCAAGATTCGTTTGCCGGAAAACTCGTTCGCATTCCAAGCGAGGGTGGATGTCTTCATAATCTTTGTTTCATCCTATGTTCGTTTCGTTGTTCGTTTCACACCACCACTTTGCCGAAAGGAGAACGATGCGTCTAAGACATCTTTACTATCGAACCAATGCCGTCAGAGTATCAAAATGGAACTACGACATTTGCGCTACTTCGTGGCGGTTGGCGAGGAACAGCATTTTGGGCGCGGTGCGCGCCGGCTCCGCTTGGCTCAGCCTGCGCTCTCCCGGCAGATTCAAGATTTGGAAGCGGAGATTGGCTTCAAACTGTTCGAGCGTCTGTCGCGCGGAGTTAAACTCAGCGCCGCGGGCAAGTTGTTTCTCGAGGATGCACGCCGTATTCTCCGGCAAGTGGAGGAAGCAGTGGGACGCGCCCAGCGTGTAGCGTCTGGTCAATTGGGAACATTGCGTGTGGGAATCATTGAGAGCATGTCGTGGCATGGAGTTGTTCCCGACTCATTTCGTCGATGCCGTGAGCGACAACCGGACGCCGAGCTGCAGATCAGGCCGCAGAGTTCGTCGGAGCAGATCGCCGCGATCCAATCTGGTCAGCTGGACGCCGGTTTCGTTTTCACCATCGCCGACATGGATCGGGAATTGGTGCAGCTCGAAATTGCTATGGTCAACCTGATGCTGGCGGTGCCGAAGAGTCACCCGCTGGCAAGGGTAAAGGCCGCACGCTTGCGAGAGCTGAGCGATGCCTCCTTTATCTGGTTTCCCAGACGGGAGAGCCCCCGCTTTTACGACCGACTGATGCATGCGTGCTTTCGTGGTGGCCTAAAATCTCCACGCGTGGTTCAGGAAGGAGTAAATGAGGCCACCATTCTGAGTCTTGTCTCGTGTGGCCTGGGTGTGGCGTTCGTGAGCAGTGCCACACGCTGGCGATGTCCCGAAAGCGTGGTGTTGCTATCCGTAGAGGACTTGAACGTGCGGCTTCCGTTTGCACTTGTGTGGCGAAAAGACAATGCTTCCGCGCTGCTGGCGTCATTTGTGGCGGATGTGCGAGGGTTGATGGAGGTCGCAGCGTCTAAAGCGTGAACCCATTCACGGCATTATGCACCACCCACACCATCTTCCGTCGGCCGAACTGCATTGGTCTCGTTCTGGAGCAGCTTTACGGGGGAGGGGACGTTTAGCCGCAAAAAACGAAAGACGGCGAAAAAACGGATTCGGATTGGGACTTAGTGTTTCGAGCCGTTGTCGTCCTCTTTCGTCTTCCTTTGTTTTTTGCGGCTAAAACCAGCCGGCTCGGTAATTGGGTCATTCAGCCTCCGCAGTTCGGTGTCCGGTTCTGGGCGGTGTGAGCTGTCGGTTCAACCTGACCGCGGATCAGGGGAGGGGACGTTTAACCGCAAAAAACGAAAGACGACGAAAAAACTGATTTGGATTCGGACTCAGGGATCAGTTCCCATGCCGGCTTCTTTGGGCTTGTTTGGTTTCTTGCGGCTAAAGGCTTCTGGCTCGGCGACCGCTACCTCGAGGAGCGGCTCAAGTCTGGACTCGCGAGACGCGAGCGGGAATGGTCAGAGAGCATTGAGGTGGGCCCTATCGAAAAATCGGCCTACGACCAAGGGCGTATACCCAACTCAACGGTTTCCGTTACGATGACTCTCGTTCGGGACAATAAAGTCGCGCTATCGATAGATTCGAACCGGTGAAAACGAATGAATCCCTTCAACTTGCAGCAACTCATCGCTAACATCTGCGTCAGCCTCGCCACACTTTCTCCGGAAGACCGCCCCAAGGTCGCACACCCGACACACGCCGCTGATGAAGTTATGGCCCTATTGCGCGCGGAGGTCCAATGAGCGACTGGCGCAAGCAGTACGAGGACGCTGCTGAGGATCAGGCCAGGCGTTTCGCCCGTTTCTTGGATCGCGAACTGAGGGAATTCATTCGCCGGCGCGCGACGGGTGACTACTATGTCATCTGGTATGAGGTCGCAAAAAGAACGCCGACCGCGGAAACGTGCTGGCTGCTCTACGAAGTGTTGTTGAGCGACCGTTCGTACCTCGATCGTTATCATTGCGCGGCAGCGCTGCTCGCCCTCCTGGGCTGTAAGGAGTTTGAGGAGGTGGAGCTATCGGCTGACTGGCCGGTTGTTCCCGGAAATCTGGCCAGACTCCGCGCCATGGTTGCATCGAAGTTCGGGCCACAGCTGTGATGCTGCCCCGTCCTCTCCCGACGGCCTTTGAACGGGAGGTCCAGTCGGTCACTCCCCATAACGTTTCGTCTTTTCCTTGCGCTCGCTTTTGTCCCAAGTCGCAGATAGCCTGCTCCGGCCATGAGCCATCCGGTCCGCTTGATTCTTTCGCTAGGCACGCATCTCGTGACGCGCAACGATGCGAGTCGTGTGGGCGGTGGACTCTTGATCGCGGACGGCGCTGGGGCTGTGATCGTGGATTCCCCACTGGATGACCAACCATGATGAAACTACTCTGCATACTGGTGGCCCTGGGGGTCGCGCTCGCCGCTGCTGGCGCCGACGCAAAGCGGCCGAATATCGTGATTCTTTACGCGGATGACATGGGCTGGGGCGACCTTGCCGTCCAGAATCCCGCGTCGAAAATTCCCACCCCAAACCTCGACCAGCTCGCTCACGAGGGTATGCGCTTCACCGACGCGCACAGCTCCTCAGGCGTCTGCACGCCAAGCCGTTACGCGCTGCTGCACGGGCGTTATCACTGGCGGAAATTTCACGGCATCGTGAACTCGTTCGACCAGCCCGTTCTGGACGATGCGCGGTTGACCATCGCAGAGGTGCTCCGTGCCAAGGGCTATCGCACCGCCTGCATCGGGAAATGGCATCTCGGCTGGGACTGGAACGCCATCAAGCAACCCGGTGCGACGAACCAAGGCGACGCGAAGAGAACTGTGTTCATGCCAGCGGCCTTCGATTGGTCCAAGGCGATTCCCGGGGGCCCGCTCGCGCACGGGTTCGACTATTACTTTGGTGACGACGTGCCGAACTTTCCGCCCTACGCGTGGTTTGAGAACGACCGCGTCATCACGGTCCCGACCGTGCCGCTCACCACCACCGCGGCGACGGCGGAGGGCAATTGGGAAGCGCGTCCGGGGCCGTCGGTGAAGGACTGGGATTTCTGGGCGGTAATGCCGAAACTCACTGAGAAGGCCGTCGAGTGGATTGGCAAGCAGAAGCCCGAGACGCCGTTCTTCCTCTACTTCCCCTTCACCTCGCCACACGCGCCCATCGTGCCGACAAAGGAGTTTGTGGGAAAATCCAAGGCGAACGGCTACGGCGATTTCATGGTGCAGACCGACGACACTGTGGGGCGCGTGCTCAAGGCATTGAGGGACGGTGGCTTCGCAAGCGACACGCTCGTCGTCTTTACGGCTGACAACGGCCCGGAAAGCTACGCCTATGACCGGGTGAAGAAGTACGACCATCGCAGCATGGGGCCCTTGCGCGGGCTGAAGCGTGACATTTGGGAGGGGGGGCATCGTGTGCCGTTCATTGTGCGCTGGCCGGGTGTCGTCCCCGCTGGCGGCGTCAACGACGGGTTGTTGAGTCAGATAGATTTGTTTGCGACTCTCGCTACACTCGTGGGGCACGCCGTGCCGCCGGGCAATGCGGAGGACAGCTTCAACCAGTTACCGCTGCTCACGGGGAAGGGACCGAGCGCCCGCGATGCGCATGTTCACAACACCAACCCCGATGGCTACGCTATCAGGCACGGCGACTGGGTGTTGATCGACGCGAAGAGCGGCGGCGTGTCCGCAGTGCCGGCGTGGTTTGACGAGGTAAATGGCTACGCCAAGAATCCGCACCCTGGCGAGCTGTACAACCTACGGAATGACCTTGCACAGAAGAAAAACCTCTACGGCGAGAGGCCCGAGAAAGTCGCCGAGTTGAAGGCCATCCTTACGCATCTGCGCACCCATGGCCAGGCTCGCGATATGGGGAAGTAACTTGTTTTCAAACTGGAAACGGCTCGCCGCGATCCTGGGGAGGGGACGTTTAGCCGCAAAAAGCGAAAGACGACGAAAAAACCGAATGAGATTGGGACTTAGTGATTCGAGCCGTTGTCCTCCTCTTTCGTCTTCTTTTGTTTTTTGCGGCTAAAAGCAGCCTCGGTAATTGGGTCATTCAGCCTCCGCAGCTGGGTGTCCGGTCCTGTGCGGTGGGGTGCCGCCGGGCCAACGTAGCCGCAGATCAAAGGAGGGGACGTTTAGCCGCAAGAAACGAAAGACGACGAAAAAACCGAATGGGATAGGGACTTAGTGATTCATTCGGTTGTCGGCTTCTTTCGTCTTCTTTCGTTTCTTGTCCTCGTTTCTGAGAAGACAGATTCACACGCCCCCACGGCCCTCTGAGGCCCGAAAGTGATACGGAATTGGCCTTAGCCTACTCTGTTACGCGCATTTGTTGAGGTTTAACCGCAATGCTTGCCGGCAGTCCGCTCACACCCGCTGCTACTCGATGCGCCGAATTCGCAAGAAGTAACGTTGCAATCCTTCCAGCTCGAGATCGTAGAAGGGCTCGCGTCGCAGTGGCGTTGATGGATTGTAAAGTGAGCGGACTTGGAACCATTGCTGCAAATCGAGTGAACGTTCAATCGTATACGTTCCTTCGGAAAAAAACATTTCGAGGCTCATCCAGACCGGGAAGGCACCCGGGGGCGTGACATGGAGTTCAATATTCCTTAACACGGGTTCGATGTTGACCTGCACACCTTGTTGGCGAAGCACCAATATCGAGGGCGTTACTTTTACATCCGCGGCAAGGGTGACCTCTTTGAGTGGAGGATTTCCGGACACATACAACTCGCTCTCTTGGACACCGGCGTCGGGTGGCAAATGAAATCGGCTCAGAACGTTGTCAGAAACGTCGACATGGACAAGTTTTTTCATCCCTCTGGGGATGGTGAGAGAGGAGATTTGGTTTTGGGCGGCCGACAGATATGTCAGGCTGCGTGCCCCATCCGGCAAACTGAGTTCTGTCAGCTTGTTTCCTGATACCGAAAGCGCGGTCAGTTGTGAAAACGTGTTAGGCAATCGCAACTCCGTCAATTGGTTGCCAACCAGTTCCAGCACCTCCAACGTCGCGAGGTTCGCTTGCGGGATGAATCTGCTGAGCTTGTTAAGGTTAAGCGACAAAACCTTGAGGTGGTTTAGCATCACCAGGAAGTCGGTGTTTTCTAAGGCGTTGTTGGCCAGCCCCAATGTGCTCAATCGGACCAGCGTGGGGGGCAAGACCAAGCCCTCCAGCTTATTCCCCAGCGCGTTTAACTCCTCAAGGTTCACCAATCCGCTAGGGATGACCAAGTTCCGAAGATGGTTGGAATAAAGATTAAGCCTTCTCAAGTTGATCAAGTCCTCAGGTAGCTGAAGGTCCTCAAGATTGGCGTTGTAGCTCAGCCAGAGATTTCTGAGTTCGGTCATCCCCGTTGGCAAGGCCACGACCTTCAGTGACGGGCAGCCATGGATGATCAAATCTCTGAGTTCGGTCATCCCCGTAGGCAAGACCACGGCCGTCAGTGATGGACAGCTGTTGATGTTCAACTCGCGCAGCTGAGCTAGACCACCGGGGAGGACCAGCTCCTGGAAGGGATTGTTGCTCACATCGAGATGCTCAAGGGCCGCGCTTAGGTCGGAAGAGCCCAAATGGCCCAGAGCGTTGCCGAGAAGGTCCAATGTCGTCAGTCCTGGGAGTTTTTCCAAAAAAGAAGCCTTGTCCAGCTGGTTGTTGCTCAGGTTTAGAACCCGGAGCTGTGGCCAGGTGATTGGGAAGGTGATGTTGGTGAGTTGGTTAACGGATGCAGAGAGTGAGCTCAGACGGCTCAACCCCGGAGGCAGGTCCAGACGCGTCAACCGATTGCCGCTCAGTGACACTTGAGTCAGATGGGCCAGCTGCGTTGGGAAGCTAAATGTTGAGAGTTGGTTGTAATCCAAATTGAGAACCTCCAGCCGGTCAAGATTGGCGAGAAACGCCGTGTGGCGCAGGGAATTCCCCGGCAGGACGAGTTCCCTTAGGTTACTCACGCCGGGTGATAGAACTAATTCCGCGAGCTCAGCGTCTCCGAAAAAACCACCCCTAACCTCCACCCGATGCAAGTCCGGAAACCAGCCAGTCAGCTGGAGCGATTTCAGCGGATTGTTCGTGAGAGACAAAACCGACAGCTGAGGGAGCGCCCCCTTAAGTTCCAAAGTTGCTACATTTCTCCCGGACAGATCGAGTCGCTGCAGGCCGAGCATATCTTCAGCGAAGGACACACGCAGTTCGAGCGGAGCCTCCACGCAAGTGGGCGGATAGTGGCAGTAAGTTGGGGCCGCTCCGAGGAGTAGGTCCTGGAGGGAGATCCATCCCGACGGGAAGCTCAGTGTGGTGAGCGACCGGCCACGCAGATCAAGACTTACCACGTTGCTCAGTCCCGCGGGCAGCCGCGGATTATCGAGCGGGTTAAACGAAAGATCGAGATGAGTCAGACGCACAAGATCCGGAGGAAGCTGGACTTGGCTCAACAGGTTCCCAGACAGAGTGAGATGCGAAAGACGTTCCATTCCAGCCGGAAGCGAGAGCTCGACTAACCGATTGTTCGACAAATCAAGTGATTCCAGCCCGGCGAGCGATGTCGGTAGCACAAACCGGGACAAACTGATTCCGGACAAGTGGAGTTCGTGCAGGGGAGGGGCGTGCTCCAAGAAGGACGTGTTCACGAACGAGTTGTACGAAAGGTCTAGCACCTTAAGCCGGCCGAAGGTCGCAGGGAATGAGAACTCCAAGAGGCCGTTGTCCGCAAGATTCAGAACGTTGAGATTCGATAGTCCGCCGAGACAATCCAGATTCTCTAACCGAGCTCCCGACAAGTTCAGCTGTTTGAGGTTGGGCAGGTCTGCCAGAAATGAGCATTCCACCAGACGGAATCCCGGATGTCCCGCACCCGCAGCGTTTAAAATCTGTAGCCGATCCAGGTCCTTGGGGAGTTTGAGTTGTACAACCCACTCCACGCTGAGACTGGTGAGGTTGGTCAGGCCTGGAGGAAGTTGAATCGTGTGAAGCCTGTTCAGACCCAGCCGAAGATCAAGCAAGTGGCCGAGCGTTGCGAGAGGTGAAAAATCGGTTAGTTCCAAAGCCGGGAGGCTGAGCATGAACGCGTTGGGGTCAGAAGCCGGAATCGGACTTCCCTCAAGGTTCAATGATTCAAGATTTGTGGCGAGCTGAAGTCCCTGAAGGCTCCGAATCGGCGCGTTGATTACCGGGAGCGGGCCTCCAAATCGCGCCGCATAGCTTGCGTCCAGGTGCTTGAGACGTTGCAAGTCGTGGATCGTAATCTCACCGTAAGCTTTGCCTAGGGTTTGACGAATGGCCAGACGCAGTTGTGAGTCCGGAATCAAGTCAGACTGAGCTTGCACCGGGTGCGACGTTATGAGCAGCAGAAGAAGTAATCGCAGGGTTGCCGAAGACGCCAACTCATGCCAAAAGGCCACCAGAGAACCCTTGCCGTGTACGCGCGATCGGCTGAACATAGAGTGGAAGGCCATTCACATGAGTAACCTTTCCGGCGGGATCGCGCAACCGGAATCCCGCCAGGGCGACTCTCAGCGCTACCTCCTAACCAGAACCGCGTCCCTTCGGCTGTCCGGTGGATCGAGCCTCGATAACTTTGGCGGCGAAATCGACGCACCGCAGCGCTCTGCTGGGGGAGCTCTTCCGTTTTGGGAATGTCAGTCGCTGCAACTCGACCCTGACGGCAGGTCCGCCGCCCTCAGCCACCCGGCCTAGCAATACGCGCATTTCGGAATCGGAAAGACGCTCCAGAGCTTTGGCGATGGGTATACAGTTCTGCGACGTGCCAGGAGACAGCTGAGCCGCTGTCGCGAGTGCGTCGGGATCCACCGGAAAGTGCTCAAGCAGCTCTTTCTGCGCGGGGCTAAGTTGGTTCAACCCGTCCGGGATCGGTGGAGTAGAAACTTTGACTCTTCCGGAATCCACCCACTCTTCAGGCACAAAACCAGCGAGCCATCCCAAGAATAGAGCCCGGTAGTCGCCGCGCATCAATTCATCGCGCACCCCGATAAGTTCGTCGAGGATACCCTCACCTTCCTCCCACCCCCCTCCGCCTTCCTCATCCCGCTCCCAATACAGAATGCATCGTTCGGTGGTTTCTTTGACCCTTAGGGTTTCTTGGCACTCTTCACTTCTCTGGAGATATGGCTTGAGTGCCTTTGGTGAGAACACTCCTTTCGGAAATGCCAAACCGAGACGAACCGTGCCCCAGTTGGCGATGTAGAAATGGGCGTCGTAGTGCTTGAGCAGCGTGTCCACGCTTCCTCGAAAATCGCCGTAGTTATAAGTGTTCTGCCAGCGAACACGGGAGACCTCAGCGCTACTGGAACAGCCTTGAGCATAGCGCAGACCTGCGTCTGAAATGGGTCCGTCAATGGCTGCAAACTCGTAATATTGATATTCGCTCATGGTGACCATTTCTGTAGGCGAAAAGGACCGCCTGCAACCTGCACCAGGGTGCCGAAGAAGTAGCCTGAGGGCCAGCTACATTTGTCCTACCCGTTGTCTCGCCGTTGCCTAGCATCGCTTCTTGCTCCTTAGTCCAAGGCAGCCATTTGGGATTGAAGGCGCGAGGCTTTCCTAGTGGGCGCAGTCGACGTGGGCGGACCGATTCCACAGTGCGCTGCAACCGCGTGGCGATTTCCATGTCAGGAGCTGTCCCGACCAACGCGTCTTCGGCTTGGGTCCAGGTCCGTCGATTGAGAATCGGGCGCTTTGGGAGGACGCTGCCGAGGAGCAGGCCAAGCATTTCGCCCGCTTCTCGGATCGAGAACTGAGAGAAGCCATTCGCCGGCGCGCGACGGGTGACTACTACGTCATCTGGTATGAGGTCGCAGAAGGAGCGCCGACCGCGGAAACGTGCTGCGTTGTCCGCGGCCAAGCCCACGTACCCGCGGACCGGGGGAGGGGACCTTTGGCCGCAAAAAGCGAAAGACGACGAAAGAACCGAATGGGATTGGGACTTGGTAATTCGTTCGGTTGTCCTCTTCTTTCGTCTTCTTTCGTTTCTTGCGGCTAAATGCAGCTCTCTCGGGAATTGGGGCATCGGCCCTCCGCAGTTGGGTGTCCGGTTCTGGGCGGTGGGGTGCCGACGGGCCAACCTAACCGCGGACCGGGGAGGGGACGTTTAGCCGCAAAAAGCGAAAGACGACGAAAAAACCGAATCCGATTGGGACTTAGTGATTCGTGCCGTTGTCCTCCTCTTTCGTCTTCTTTTGTTTCTTGCGGCTAAATGCAGCTATCTCGGGAATTGGGGCATCGCCCTCCGCAGTTGGGTGTCCGGTTCTGCGCGGTGTGTGCGGTCAGGCCAGCGCAACCGAGGCCCGGGGAGGGGACGCTTAGCCGCAAAAAGCGAAAGACGACGAAAAAACCGAATCCGATTGGGACTTAGTGATTCGTGCCGTTGTCCTCCTCTTTCGTCTTCTTTTGTTTCTTGCGGCTAAATGCAGTTCCCTGGGTGTGCTTCCGTGCCTTGTAGGTCCTGCAATAGTGACCGGACTCACTCACAGGAAGCTTCTTATCTAGGTCCACATCGTTCGCACTCCTCCTTTCGCCCCACGAGAACAGCCGTTCGAACAGTGGCAAAAGACCGCTTTTTCGAATTTGATCCAGGAAGTAAATCTCGTGCTCCTTTTCTTTCATCCCCATCTCGTAGAGCATGTCATCATGATCATGGATGCCCAGCGAATTAAAGTGGCGCATCATGACGAAGTATTCGCACACATTCCCGCTCTCTAGCTTTCCTGCGAAGAAGAACGGCATGAACCGTCCGATGACATGGCAGCTGGCGGAGATGACCCTGCCGATGATGTGGAGCCTCACCTCGAGCCAGCGCGAGACGGGCACCTCGTAGCGCCGCATCAGCTCGAGCACATTCTCGCGGTGTTTCCATTCATCCAATTCGATCTGACGCACCGCTGCCTGAGCTGCCGGGTCTCGCAACGAACGCGCATGCCCGATGTAGGCGAATGCCGCGGCTTTCTCGCCGGAGTAGGCTCTCTGCAGCAGTCTTACCAAAGCAGGATGGTCGAGCTTCATGCAACTTGGAGCCTAGCGGTAACCGTCCGGAAAAGCTCGAGGAAACAACGGGTGGGGTAGGGCTGGGGTGTGACTATTCCCGGGTGAGGACTGCCGGGATCCCCCTCCGAGTGGGCTGCAAAGCGGTAGAGGGCTCTCCTCTTTACCTCCAAAAGTGGGAGCTAGACAAGCTGGGTAACGACGGCGTTTCTCACTTTGTCGGCACGGCCCGAACCCGCAGGGTTCAAATAGATTTAGCCGGGGGTGCTCGCACCTCCGGAACTGTTAAAAGTAAGGAGCATCGCCCAGCGATGCCACCGGCTTCTTAGGCTTGCGTCAACCCCTTCAAGGAACCTAATCAGTTCGTCATTCCATTGGCCGTCTGGTGGCACGCCTTTCAGGGTGCTGTTTATTTTGGGGCCGACAGACCGGGGGTGTCGCTGCGCTCCACGCCCCGGCTAATCTCTTTGAACCCTACGGGTTCTCGGCTTCAGCATCAGGACCTCACGCGACCACGTGAGGATTCCCAACAACTTGTCTAGTACCCAATTTTGGAGGTAGAGATGAGAGAGGGCTACCGCACCCCAAGACGCTTCGGGGTGCAGGTGACGAATATAGAGTCGATCGCGAAGCGGTTCGAGGAGGTTTATAGTTCCATCGTCCTGCCGCTCTTTTACAGCGTTTCTGGACAGTCGATTCAGTCCCGCCGGGATCGGTGGGGTGGAGCCCCCCCCTGCTTCTCCCCGAATCCAGCCACTCTTCCTGTACAAAGCCACCAAGCCATCCCAAGAATAACGCGGGGTGCTCGCCCCGCATCGATCTCGCTGTTTCATGAAGGTTGAAGGGATTCGTTTAAATATTCATCCATGGCCTGAAATTGGTTCATTGGCATGTCCATCCTGTTCGAATGAGGTAGGTTGTCGTAGTTCCCACGCACGTGTTATTAACGTCCACGTCACTTACTCCGGCTCGCAAACGGATCTACGATGGTGGGAACAGCTTGTTTGCCAGCACTGTAGTGGTTAAGAAGTGCCGACGTTACGATGCCACCGAATTGCTGGAAATGAGCCAATTGAGACGCACTCATGAGTAAACTCATCAAAAAGGAAATCAAACTGTTGGTAGGGTGTCTGGACAGAATCATTCTGGAACAGGCGGGCAAGAAAGTGTTCAAGCACTTGGACACGGTGCGGAAGCTGTCCAAGCAGGCACGCCATTTCGGTAGCGAGGCGAGCCGACGGAGCAAGCATTCCTTGCTGGATCGGCTCGATATTCAGGAGGCATGCCAGCTCGCCCACGCCTTCAGCCTGTTCTTTCAACTGGTCAATCTTTGCGAGGAACGCGCCCGCGAGCGAAATCTGAAGTCCAAACGCACCGTTTCGATGTCGCTCCGGAGCCTCTTTCAGGAATTGAAAGCTGCAGGCGTCCACCCCAGGCAGTTACAGGCGGTTCTGGATGAGCTCCAAGTTGAACCGGTGCTGACCGCGCATCCCACCGAGGCCAACCGCCGCGCGGTGCTCAACCAAATTTCCCGCCTAACCCAGAATTGGGACCAGCCTGAGGAAGTCCTCGAAGCACTTTGGCAAACGGAGGAGATCCGCGAGCAAAAGATCGGCCCGCTCCATGAGGTAGAAACTGCACTCTACTACTTCAACCGCACCATTTTCGAAACAGCGGCCAACTTTTACGAGACCTTTGATTCTGAGCTCGCGAAGCAGTTTCCGGGCGTCAAACGCACACGCCACTTTCTAACCTTTTCGAGTTGGGCGGGCGGCGACCGCGACGGCAACCCCTTTGTCACGCCGGACATTAGCCGCACCGCCATGGAACGTCATCACCAGACGGTGGTGGCTTTCTACCTTCGCGAGTGTGAGAAGCTAAGCCAGGAGCTCACCCATTCCGACCCTGCCCAGGCGCTCAACGTTCCCCACAACCGCGCGCAAACTTCCGGACGTTACCAGCCCTATGAGCTCTTTCGCAGCCAGATCGGAGGCCTGCGAACCAAGCTCAGGGAAGGCAATCACGACCATGAGCAGTTCATAGCCACCCTGGAGGGCATCCGCCAGGCGCTGTTGAAACAGAATGCGAAACGAGCCGCCAACGGGCGCGTGCTCCGGCTGCTGAATCAGGCCAAGACCTTCGGCCCGCATCTCGCCCAGCTCGATTTCAGGGATCACAGCGGGAAGTTGGACCACTCGGAACCCGAGCTGCTGGAGGAGCTTCGCGCCATTAGGGACATCCAACAAAAATACGGTCGCCAAGCTGCCAATCATTTCATCGTCAGCATGACCCGCAGTGCGGACGACATCCTGCGGTTGTTCAAGCTCGCCCGTCTGGGCAGCGTCTATGAAATCGACTTAATCCCCTTGTTTGAAACCATCGAGGATCTGGAAAAGTCAGCGCAGATTCTCGGCCGGCTCTGGTCCGACGTCGAATACCGCCGCCATCTGAAACATCGAGGCGGGATTCAGGAGGTCATGGTGGGTTACTCCGATTCCAACAAGGACGGCGGCTATCTGGCGGCAAATTGGTTTCTTTACAGCGCGCAAAAGGAAATGTCGCGCGTAGCCGATGAATGTGGAGTGAAGCTGCGCCTGTTCCATGGTAAGGGCGGAACGATCGATCGTGGCGGCGGCTCGAGCTACCGTAGCCTGCGCGCCCAGCCCCACGCGGCGCATGGTGGACGGTTGCGCATCACGGAGCAGGGGGAGGTCATTTCGTTGAAGTATTCCAATCCTACGATCGCGCAGCGCAACCTGGAGCAGCTGACGTCGGCGGTCATCGCCGTCCAGTGCCTGCCGGAAACCGAGATCGAGGAACTACCCCAATGGGAGGCGTTCGCCAGCCAGCTCGCCAAACTGTCCTTGAAGCATTATCAGAAGCTCGTTTACGAAACCCCGGCCTTTCTGGATTACTTCCTTCAAGCAACCCCGATCGACCTCATTGAGCATTTGAGGCTCGGCTCGAGACCGTCGCGTCGGGCGTCGACCGCTGACATCCGTCAACTGCGTGCCATCCCCTGGGTATTTTCCTGGACACAGTCGAGGCATCTGATTTCAGCCTGGTACGGGGTCGGATCCGCTTTGAAGGAGTTCGAAGGCCAGACCCCTCAAGGCCTGGAAGTCCTCCGTCGAATGTATCGCCGCTGGCCCTTCTTCCGCAGCCTCCTGGACAACGCCGAGGTATCCCTCGCCAAGACCGACCTCGATATCGCTCGGCAGTATGCCTCTCTGGTGGAATCTGACGCTGTTCGCAAGCAGGTCTTCGGGATGATCGAATCCGAGTATCGCCGGTCGGTGGAAGCCATCCTTTCAATCAACGGGCACAAGGAGTTGCTGGAGACGCAGCCGGTCCTGGCGCAGTCCATACGGTTGCGCAATCCGTACGTCGATCCTCTCAACTATCTGCAAATCCGGTTTCTCTCACTCTGGCGCAAGGCCGACGAGGCGCAGCGCACCGAGCAACTCCGGAGGCTGCTGGCGATCACCGTCAAGGGCGTGGCTTCGGGCATGAAGAGCACGGGCTGACGGAAGGACTTCCAAACCGGGTTCAGCAGGGCTTTCTGATTGATTTAGTGTCTCCGAACTGCCATGGTAACCTTGCTTTGAAAAAGCAAATTCCCATCAGTTTTTGGAGAGCTTGCCTTGCGGGGATGATGGTTGTCTGTTTTCCGGCAGTTGCAGTTCCAGAACTCGTGCCGGGGCCTCTCGCCACCGCGGGCCGCCTGGCCATCCAGGCCGGAGCATCGGGGTTCGAGTGGTTGGATCCCCTAACGGAAACTCCCGTAGCCACTATCGGCGGTCGTGTGCATTCCCTCCCGCAACCAGGCACTCGGGCCATTGTCCAGACTCGACTGACCCTGACCACCAGTCAGCTTCCTCGCCTTGAGGTGTTGGACACACTTCCCTCTTTTTGGGCGCAGCCTTCCGTTTGGAACAAGTTTATGAAAGGCCCCTCCGCGTACGCCGGACAGGAAGTCGACCGCCGACCACGCGACTTTGCGGGCAGGTTGTTCACCGATCATCGGGCTTGGGCCTATGACCCGGGATTGCTCCGTCGTCTGGCTCCCAATCCCACTCTCCCAACCGGACTAGGGTTGGTGACCGTTGAACTTAACGGAGACATTTTGGTCCTGGAATGGAACGGCCGCGCCAGCTGGTCATATACAGTTCAGTCGACCCCGACTCTTTCGAGGCCGTTCAGTGCGGGCAACCGGATCCTTGCGACTCGCGATGGCCTTCAGCGTGCGACCCTGAAAATTTCCCCTGAAAACGGCTTCTTCCGAGTCGTTGAAAGCGCGCCTTGAACCACCTTCCGTCCCTAATCAACACACCCACCGCACTATCATCCCCATGAAACCCCTTAAATCACTCTTTTGGAGCCTGACACTCTTTGTGTGCGCCGGGCTATCGTCGCTGGCCCAGAGCGAGTATCCAACCGCTGGAAGTGTCCTGTTTATGAAACTGGAGGGAGTCAAGAGCGGTGTTGTTCAAGGGGAGGTCGTGCAAAAAGGCCGAGAAGGACTACACAGGCTCCTAGCCTATTCTCACGAGATCATTTCCCCACGCGACCCTGCCTCGGGACAGGCGACCGGGAAGCGCCAACACGAACCATTCCGTATCGTCAAATATCTCAACCGCGCTTCGCCCACCCTTCTTACCATGATGGCGAATAACGAATTGCTCAAAACCGTGACCATCGACATCTGGGATACCAGCCGGTTGGGAGCCGAGCAGAAGCTCATCACCTACACGCTGAAAAATGCTCAGATCATTTCCCTGCGGCCCTGGATGCCCAACAAATCCGATGCCAGTGCTGCGAGCTATGGGCCTGCGGAGGAGCTTGCGTTCGTCTATGAGACGATCCAGGTGACCTGGCACAATGGAGGGATCATGGCTGAAGATTCTTGGTCCTACGTTCCTTAATAAGCGAATTCCCACTCCACTGTGGGATCCCATTAGTCTCTGAGCTCAATGGTCTAGGCTGGATCCCCTTTCTTACCCACTTCAAAGCACACCCTCTGGGTTTGCCCTCCATTCTTTTCCTCGCGCTCCGGCCAATCCTGAGCCATGTTCAGCGTGCATACCCCGGCCAGTCCGCAGGCACCGATGCCCCTATCGGCCCTGGCGGGGTCTTGTCATCGATCGTTGTAACAGTCATGAAACAGTCTCGTTCCAGTCTCATAACCTGGCTCTGCCTGGCCTCCACCCTCCTGATCTCCTCCTCCCATGCCGAACAGGTTGTGATTAGCGAGATTATGTATCATCCCCCGGGTACACTCCCGGAGTTCATCGAGGTGCAGAACGCCACCGCCACTCCGTTCGACATGGCCGAGTGGCGACTCCGCGACGGTGTCGACCTCGATTTCCCTGCCTTCAACCCCACCGATCCTGCCCTGACTTTCCTGAAACCGTTCGAACGGATCCTGCTGACCTCCGCCGACCCTGCTACGCTGCGATCGGCTTACGGCGTCCCGGCGGGCATCCGGGTGTTGGGACCCTGGTCCGGATCGCTCGATAACGCTGGAGAACGCATCACCTTGAAGGACAAGAATGGCGTGGTGCTGTGCACCGTGGCCTACACCGACCGCGGGCGGTGGCCGGTGGCTGCGGACGGAGCGGGCCATACGCTGGTGCTCCTGAATCCCGACCGGCTGATTGACGACGTTCGCAACTGGACAGCGAGTTCAAAGCGCCTGGGAACGCCAGGCACCGAAGCGGTTGCCGTCCCCGAATTTCCCGTGCCCAGTCCCGAGGTGAATCTCAACGAGGGCATTCCGTTCGTGAACTACGGCGACGCCTGGCGGATCCATGATCAAAACGTCGATCTCCTCACCGCCTGGCGCAGCGCTGACTATGACGACAGTTCCTGGCCAGAGGGGCCTGGGCTGTTCGGATTCGAAACCGCTGCCCTGCCATCACCAGGCATCCGCACTCCCTTCGCCGATTTCGACCAGCTCACCTATTACGCGCGCACCCGTTTCACCTACAATGGCTCGATCACCGGCGTGACCCTGTCGATCGACCAAATTCTGGACGATGGCGCGGTGTATTATCTCAACGGCACGGAACTCGGACGCTCGGGCATGCCCGGAGGTGCCATCGGATTCGGTACCCCTGCCAACCGCACCGTTGGCGACGCCAGTGAGGAAGCGAACGTGATCACCGTGCCCGGGACGGCGCTGCGGCAGGGGGAAAATGTTCTGGCGGTGGAAGTCCACCAAGTCGGTGCCGGCAGCTCGGACATCGTGTTCGGTGCGCGCCTCAAGATCTCCACACCTTCGCAGCCCAGCCTCATTCTTAATGAAGTCCTGCCCGGACCCGCAGGAACCGGGTTTATCGAAATCTACAACCCCCGTGGAACCAACATCAGCCTGAGGAACCACCACCTCACCGACGATCCCGGAAACCTCGCAAAATTCCGGATTAACGCGGACATTATCGTCCCTCCCTCCGGACTCGTGTCGCTGGGATTTACGGAATCCGGATTCGCGGTCCAGAGTCCTGTTCGCGTCTATCTCGTCGCCCCCGACGGCCAGACTATTCTCAATGCCATCGATGCCGCCATGCCGCTCGATGGCCGTTCCCTCGGCCGCAAGCCGGCAGGCGGGGCTTCGTGGTTTCTCTTCGCCGACCCCACCCGCAACTCTCCCAACGCCAGTCTCTCCGCCCTCGCAGCCCTGGTGCGCCTTAACGAAGTTCACCTCAGCTCCACCAACACCCTCGACTGGGTGGAACTCCACAACACCTCGTCCACTGCGGTTTCAGTTGACGGCCTGTTCTTGGCCTCGCGATCCGACCTCACCGATCGTGTCCCGTTGACCGGATCCGTGCCGGCTGGCGGATTCCTCAGCCGCAACTCGGCTTTCCGGCTCTCGGACGGTGAGGTCACGGTGTATCTTGTGAACGCCTCGAACACCGTGCTCGGTGCCCAGGTTTTTCAGCGCCCGCAGGCAGGCGACACACTCCAGGCGTTTCCCAATGGTGGGAATGAGTGGTATGCCACACCCTCATCGACTCGAAACGGACCAAATGCCCCAGTCCGGCCGACAGACATCGTGATCAACGAGGTGATGTACGACGCGCCTTCGGATGAACCGTCGGCCGAGTTCGTTGAGCTTTACAACCGCGGGACCACCACGGTGGACCTTTCCGGATGGCGATTCTCCGATGGCATCGGGTTCACGTTTCCAGCCGGCACACGGCTCGCTCCCGACGCCTATCTGGTAGTCGCCGCCGACGCTTCGGTGCTGCAGCAGGTGTACGGAGGCATCCCAGTGCTGGGCAATTTCGAGGGCAGGCTGGCGAACAATGGAGAGCGAATTCGACTCGTGGATGCCTTGGGGAATTTGGCGGACGAGGTGGAATACTCGCCGGGCGGAAACTGGCCGCGACTGGCGAATGGGGACGGCACGAGCATGGAACTGCGTAATCCCTGGATGGACAACGCGCTGGCATCCGCATGGCAGGACAGCAATGAAACCAACAAGTCGGTGTTTCAGACCTACCGTTACTCCGCGCCTTACCAGGAGCTGCGGACGGGGGGTGCCACCACGGACTACAAGGAGCTGCACCTGCATCTGGTGGGCGACAGCCATGTGGTGCTGCGCAACCTCCAGCTTCGGTTGAACGGCGGGGGAGCGAACCTCCTGGCGAATAGCACACGCATGTCGACGAACGGGTTAAGCGCCGGCGGGTGGCTGGCTCAGGGTACCCATTTCGCCAGCCGCTTCCTGGGAGCGGAAATGCATCTCATCGCGGATGGGCACGGAGACAACCGTCCCAATCGTGTGGAACTCGACGCCACCGCGCTCACCAGGAGCTCCACCTACGAGGTGAGCTTTGAGGCGCGCTGGGTCGCGGGAGCTTCCCGGCTGATCGTTCAAACCTGGGACCACAGCATCGCCACCGATATCTCCCTGGCCGTTCCCCGCAATCTCGGCACACCTGGAGCACGTAATTCACGCCACATCCCGCTGCCTGCGGCACAGGTGGACAGGATCCTTCACAGCCCTCCGGTGCCGAGTCCGGGCCAGCCGGTTCGGATCACCGCGCAGGTCACTTCGTTTGCTCCCGCCCCACAGGTGGTGCTGCACCATCGTTTGGACGAGGTCACCGGCGGAGGGTCTTGGACCCCGCGCGCGATGTCCGATGACGGAGTCTCCGGAGGGGACGAGGTCGCGGGGGATGGCATCTACACCGCACAACTGACGGAGTACACCGCATCGGGACAGATCGCACAGTTCTACGTGGTGGCCACAGCCAACGGGCAATCGACCCAGCTGCCGCCGCGCGGCCCGGAGAAACCCGCGCTCTTTCTCATCGACAACCCAAGTCAGTTGACCGACCTGCGACGGATGCGTTTTATCGTGCCCTCGTTGGCGATTGCAGATCTCGCCGGGGGCGACGGTCCCACCCCTCCCAACGGCCACGCTTTCCCCCGCCTCAGCAACCACTACTACAATATGACGCTCATCATCAACGAGCGTGAGATTGTCTACGATTGTGAAATCCGGAACGGGGGCAGTCCGTGGACGCGTGGCAACGATCTCAGCCGGGGGAAGTTCAAGGTCCCGAAAGATCAGCTCTTCCGAGGAAAGGAAAAACTCACTTACGACAACGACGCCGGCGGCGGCAGCCGGCATCACAACCGAATCGCTCGCCACTGGCTCTACCTCCTCGGTCACCCGGCGAACGAAAACGAGTTCATCCAGGTGAACGTGAACAATGGGGGCTCCTCCCTGCGCGAGGAGGTGGAGCCGTTGGGCAATGACATGCTCGACCGCATCTATCCCGATGGGAACCAGGGGGAGCTGTATCGGATCGATGATGAGTGGTGGTTCAATGACGATTGGGGTCGCGGCCAGCGGGATGCGGACTGGAGTTACAAGGGATCGGACAACCCAGGCCGTTATCACTCCGAATGGATGAAGCGCACCCGCGAGAACGAATACGACTACTCCGCGCTCATCGGCATGTTCCGCAAGGTGACATCGACCTACACCCAGGCCGAGATCGAGCAGGTTTTGGATCCGGTGGCGATCATGCAAATGGCGGCGGTGCGCGGTTACATTGGCGATTGGGATTCGTTCACGCTGAACCGGGGGAAGAACGGCTATCTCTACCGGAGGCCGACGGACGGCAGGTTCATGTTCTTTCATTGGGACAGCGACCTGGCATTTCAGAACACCGGCGAGGCCTTCTACAATGGAATGCAGGGCTACCGGGGCTGGCACGAGCGTTCCTACAACCAGCGCCTGTTCCGGCATTTTCTCACCACCCTGGTTGAGAACTACGCGCAGAATTCCGCGAGGATGAACGCCTGGCTGAAGGCGGAAGAGGACGCCAGCACGCAATACACAGTGTCCACGGACTATCAGAACTGGTTCTCAGGAAGGCAGAGCCCGGCGTATTCCGCCGTGGGCAGCGCCCGGACTGCTGTCTTCGACATCACCACCAATGGTGGCCAGCCTTTGAACGTCACCTCGAACACTTTGAACCTGACCGGAACGGGCCCGCTTCGGGTCTTCCGGGTTGAGGCTCCCGGCCACCCCAACTCGGGAGCGTTTTGGACCAATGACTCCATCTGGACAATCACCAACCTTACTCTCCGCACCGGTGCCAACCTCATCACCGTTCAGGGCCTTGATTTCGATGGACGCGTGCTGGTCACCGACACGATCACCGTGAACAAGACTGGGAACGCGCCCCCGATCATGTCGCTGGAATCCAGCCCGGGTTCGCTGCATGTTTCCGTTCTCGATTCCCTGGAGCTGGACGCGTCACGCAGTTACGATCCGGATGCGCAGCCCCTCTCCTTCTCCTGGTCCGCGAATCCGGCCGACACGCAACTCGACACGCGGGGCGTCGACAACGCGACCGCCTATTTCTCGCGTCCCGGTATCTACAGCTTCACGGTCAGGGCCACCGACTCGGGCGGTGCCACGAACTCCATCCTCCGCCAAGCCGCAGTGTTCGGGCCCAACGGATTCAGTCCCTTCACCGACCCGGGGCTGGAAGGGTTCTGGAACCTGGAGAACGTCAGCCAGCGGGACAACCACTCCTCCGCCCCCTATTACAGCACGACCGAGGTTCCAGGGATGCTTACCCTGCAGGTGCTGGCGGATCGCTCCCGCCCCCTCGCTCCCGCTCCCCGTGTCTACCCCTACCTGTGGCGCACCGTTCCGCCCCTTACCGACTGGATGTTCCTCACCGAAGTGTCGCTGAATTCCCGTATTTTCGGCGACTACATCACCGGCGCCATGGTGGAGTTCGACGAATCCGGAAGCCTCGTCCGTTACGCCATGGGCGTCGAGGACGGTACTGCTCTGAATGTCCGGAGAATCACCGAGACAGGCACTAGCACTCTCCTGCGTGGTACGCCAGTCACGCGTGCCAGAGCCGATATCCGGATTCGCCGGGACGCCAACTCGCTGGTGTTTGAGCACAAACTCAATGATGTCTGGTCAGTAGTCCACTCCGCGGGTCTTCCCGCCGGCGCCACAGCCCGCAAGGCGGGCCTCTTCCTGGCCACCGACACCGCCCAGCGCATCAAGGCCACTTTCGATTACGCGATGCTTATCGACCCATCCGCCACCAGCGACCTGCGTGAGAGCCTCCGCATCTCGGAGATCATGTACAACCCGCCCGGTGGAACGGAATACGAGTTCATTGAGCTGCTCAACATCGGGGACTCAGCTCTGGATCTCACCGGTGTGCGATTCACGGAGGGCATCGACTACGCCTTTGGTCCCACCACGCTGGGAGCTAAGGAACACCTGGTGGTGGTGAAAAACCAGGCCCTGTTCGCCTCCCGCTACAGCACCGCGGGCATGAGGATCGCTCCGGGGATCTTTTCAGGACGCCTCGACAACGCCGGCGAGCGGATCTCGCTGGCAGATTCCAACGGTGTGGTGTTTCTTAGCATGAGCTACGGAACCACGCCGCCCTGGCCGCCGGAACCGGATGGCACGGGCCAGTCGTTGGAATCGCGTGACCCCTCCGGAAACCCCGCGGACCCTTCCAACTGGAGGGCGAGTCCGGAAGCAGGCGGATCTCCCGGTCGTACGGGAGGCGATGCGCTCGGCACCGTCATCATCAATGAAGCGCTGGCCCATACGGATCCGCCCTGGGAGGACGCCGTTGAGGTCCACAACCGCACCGCTCAGCCCGTCCACATCGGCGGCTGGTTCCTCAGCGATTCAGCCGCGGACTTCAAGAAATGGCGCATCCCGAATGGCACTCTGGTTCCTGCCTATGGACACCGCGTGTTCTACGAAATCGACTTCAATACCAACAACCTGGTTTCCCCCTTCTCGCTGAGCTCGGCCAATGGGGATCAGATCTACCTGTCGGCAGCCGACGCAGCAGGCAACCTCACGGGCTATCGTTCGTCGGCCAGCTTCGGCGCTTCCGCCAATGGAGTATCCTTCGGCCGATACGAGACGAGCATCGGACGTGACTTCCCGCCGCTCGTTACGCGCACCTTTGGGGTCGATGCTCCTGGCACGGTTGAGCAGTTTCGAACGGGCCAGGGACAACCCAATGCCGCGCCGCTCACCGGGCCGGTGGTGATCCAGGAGATCATGTACCGCCCGTTGCCCATCGGCGGCACCAACGACAACACCGCCGACGAATTTGTGGAAATCCACAACCTCACCGATTCATCCATCAACCTGTTCGATCCTGCCTATCCTACCAACACATGGCGGCTGCGGGGGGGCGCCGATTTCGACTTCCCGACCAGCTTCAACCTCCAGGCCCATGGGTATGCGCTCATTGTCAGCTTCGACCCCCTTACCAACGCCCCGGCGCTGGCAGCCTTCCGCGCGCGCTATGGCTTGCCCGCCGACGTCAGGGTCCTCGGCCCCTATTCGGGCCAGCTGAACAACCGGACAGAGGAACTCAAGCTCACCCGCCCCGACGCTCCCACCCTCATCGGTCCCACGGCAGGCGAAGTCCCTTATCTGCTGGTGGATCGCGTGGTGTATGGGGACGCCTACCCCTGGCCCGCGGGCGCCGACGGCGTCGGCGCCTCGCTGCAACGCCGTCGTCCGCACGAATATGGAAACGATCCCGTGAACTGGAAGGCTGCCGACCCCACGCCGGGACGCGCCAATGTCCAGGGATCGAGCTTCACTGACACGGATCGGGATGGTCTGCCCGATTCCTTTGAAACCGCCAACGGCTTCAGCAATGCGAACGCGGCGGATGCGGCCCAGGACGCGGATACAGACAACCGAAGCAACTATGAGGAATTCCTCGATGGTACGGATCCGCGATCCGCGGCGAGCCGTCTGGTGCGCCCCTCCATTATCTCGGGGCCGACGATTCAGTTTGGACCCGGCGGTTCGGCGACGTTGAGTGTATCGGCTGACGGCACCGGTCCGCTTCGCTACCAATGGCGGGTCAACGGTGTTTCCATTCCCCATGCTACCAACGCGACTCGACTCATCCCCGACGCGAAGGCTTCGCAGGCCGGTGAGTATTCCGTGGTGGTGCACAATGCGGCGGGATTTGTGCTGAGCCCTGGGGTGTTGTTGAACGTGAGCCAACCGCTGGTGGTGATCGACCAGCCGCGCAGCCTGTCCGCAACCCGCGGAGGCAGTGTCACCTTCGCCGTCAGTGCTGCCGGCACGGGCACCTTGCGCTACCAATGGCGCTTCAACAGCCAGCCCATCGGGGGGGCCACCAACAGCTCGTTCACCATCAACCCCGTTGAATCCGTGGATGCTGGCAACTACTCGGTGTCGGTGTTCGACGACAACACCTCGCTGACCAGCGCCGAAGCGACCCTCACCGTGCTGAGCCCGCCCGTCATCACCGGCCAACCCGTTAGCCAGAACCCCCTGGCCAACACACCGGCCGTGTTCACCGTCACGGCGGAAGGCGACGAGCCCATCACCTATCAATGGAGGTTCGGTGCCAGCGCGATTCCTGGTGCCACCAATTCCGTGCTCAGCCTGCCCTCCGTCCAACCTTCACAGGCGGGGACGTATCGAGTGGAGGTGACAAACCCCAACGGCTCCACCCTCAGCGCCGAAGCGATCCTCACCGTGCGGGTTCCTGCAATCATCACCCAGCAACCGGCCGATACCAACGCCATCGCCGGAACCCTGGTGATATTCCGAGTGCAAGCTACCAGCAGCAGCACCATCCATTATCGATGGCGTTTCAACGATGCGGATATCCCGGCTGCCACCAACGCGAGCCTGACCGTCGGGCCAGTGGGTCCATCGAACGAGGGCAACTATCGGGTGGAGCTTACCGACGCCGAGGGATCCATCCAGAGCGCCATCGCAGTGCTCACTGTGATCAATCCGCTTGCCCTTCTGCAGGCGCCTGTGGGTCAAACCGCCGTGCAGGGCGGGTCGGTCACGCTCAGCGCGGAATGGGCGGGTGGGCCGCCTCCTTTCCAGGTGGAGTGGTTTCGTAACGACGCCTCCATCGGCTCGGGAACCATCAACGAGACCCGGGCATTCCTGCGGCTGGACAATGTTCAGCCCGGAGACACAGCTGGATATCGGGTGGAGATCCGCAGCGTGCCCAACCCCGCTGCTAGACTTGCACCAGCGGCGGCAGAGGTCACGGTTCTCGTCGACACGGATGACGACGGGATGCCGGATGTGTGGGAGGAGGCATTCAGTTTCAACCGGAACAACTCTGGCGACGCGCTGCAGGATGTAGATGAAGACCGCATGCCCAACAGGAGCGAGTATGAGGCGGGCACACATCCGCGGGACGCGCGGGACCGGCTGCTTTTGAACGGCTTTCTGGATTCGACCGGGATGAATCTGTGGTTCGATGCGGTGTCGAACCGGACCTACACCGTGGAATTTAGCGATACCTTGGGTACGGGTAACTGGTTCAAGCTTGAGGACTGGGTGGCGCGCTCCACCAACACGATGAACTCGATCAAGGACATGGAACCCGCGTCGCGCAGGCTCTATCGCGTGCTGACCCCGCGTCGACCCTGACTTCTCCGCCGGGCCAACGTGACCGCGGACCGGGGAGGGGACGTTTAGCCGCAAAAAGCGAAAGACGACGAAAAAACCGAAGGGGATTGGGACTCAGTGATTCATTCCGTTGTCCCCCTCTTTCGTCATTTTTTGTTTTTTGCGGCTAAAAGCAGCCTCGGTAATCGGGTCATTCAGCCTCCGCAGTTGGATGTCCGGTTCTGCGCGGTGTGTGCTGTGAGTTCAACGGGACCGCGGAATGGGGAGGGACGTTTAGCCGCAAAAAGCGAAAGACGACGAAAAAACCGAAGGGGATTGGGACTCAGTGATTCATTCCGTTGTCCCCCTCTTTCGTCATTTTTTGTTTTTTGCGGCTAAAACCAGCCTGCTTGGTAATTGGGTCATTCAGCCTCCGCAGCTGGATGTCCGGTTGTGCGCGGTGTGTGCTGTGAGTTCAACGTGACCGCGGACTGGGGAGGGACGTTTAGCCGCAAAAAGCGAAAGACGACGAAAAAACCGAATGGGATTGGGACTTAGTGATTCGTGCCGTTGTCCTGCTCTTTCGTCTTCTTTTGTTTTTTGCGGCTAAAAGCAACCTGCTCGGAAATTGGGTCATCACGCCTCCGCAGCTGGATGTCCGGTTGTGCGCGGTGTGTGCTGTGAGTTCAACGTGACCGCGGACTGGGGAGGGGACGTTTAGCCGCAAAAAGCGAAAGACGACGAAAAAACCGAAGGGGATTGGGACTCAGTGATTCATTCCGTTGTCCCCCTCTTTCGTCATTTTTTGTTTTTTGCGGCTAAAAGCAGCCTGCTCGGAAATTGGGTCATTCAGCCTCCGCAGCTGGATGTCCGGTTGTGCGCGGTGTGTGCTGTGAGTTCAACGGGACCGCGGAATGGGGAGGGGACGTGTAGCCGCAAAAAGCGAAAGACGACGAAAAAACCGAATGGGATTGGGACTTAGTGATTCGTGCCGTTGTCCCCCTCTTTCGTCTTCTTTTGTTTTTTGCGGCTAGAGAGCTCCTCAGCACGTTCCCGCGAGCGAGCAGTCTGACGGCTTACTAGCGCGGCCGAGCGTCGGTCTGCACACCTGAGACGATCACCGCGATGCAATGCGTGGTATATTCAAACGGATCCCCGTCGTACAGCGCGAGGTCGGCATCCTTTCCTGGCTCCAGGGAGCCGAGGCGCTGCTCTAAACCCAACACCTTAGCGGCCGAGATCGTGATCGATGCCAGGGCCTGATCGAAGGTTAAGCCGTTCGCCGCTGCCACTGCGGCTTCCAGGAGCACGATTCGCGTTTTGGGGACGTAGGTTTCGAAGCCGCTCTGAAGGGCGAAGGAAATGCCGGCGGCCTGAAGCTTGGAGGCCGTCTCCATGCTCAAGTTCTCCGCTTCTCCGCTGGAACGAAACTGGGTTGGATGCAGGACCACGGGGAACCCGCTGGCTTTGATCGCATCGATGACTAGAGGGGCATCCGCAACCCCATCCAGAACGATCTTGAGCTTGAACTCGTCCGCTAGGCGCAGGGCGGCCAGGATGTCCTGATGCCGGTGCACGGTGATTAACAAGGGCTGCTTTCCCGACAGCGCCCTGCCCAAGGTCTCCAGGTGAAGATCCCTGGCGGGGCGTTTCTCGAGGTCGGGAACCGCCTGCTTTCGAACATAGTCTTGAGCTTTCAGCAACTCCGCCCGGAGCATCGCCATGGCTTTGGCCCGCGTCCCGGGCGACTTTCCCTTCTCGCCGCTCGTCGACCCGCCGCCCAAAGTGGCTGCGATCATTGACTCAGGGAGAATCAGGGCCTGATCCAGACTAGGAGGATACGTTTTCACCACCATGGTCTGACCGGAGATTACCGAGCCTGGGGCATGACCGGTATGGAGTGTGGTCACGCCGAAGCTCCGGACGTAATCCACCAAGTCATCGCGCGAGTTGTAGGCATCGATGGCGCGCAACTCCGGCTGCACGGGAGCGGACCTTTCCATCTGCTCCTGGTCGTGAGGTTGATTCAGGATCCCCGAGAGTCCGACCACCGTGCGCGCGTCAATCAGACCGGGGGTCACGACTCGTGCCTGCAGCCTTTTGAATCCGTCCGGGATGCGCATGCTTGCCGCCGCACCGACGGAGGTGATTTTGCCGTCCTGAACCAAAACGACCCCGTCCTTGAGCGGAGGGCCGGCCATGGTGTGAACGGTCTCGCCATGGATGGCGAGGTTTTCGGCCGCCTGTCCAGATTGCAGCAGGCAGCCCATCCAGAGCGTGAATGTCGAGATCCAAACACGGTTCATCGCGCCTCCTCCCATGTTCCAAAGCAGCAGAGATGAGCTGCTCGAGGATTTCCCGCTCCCAGTCCTCCCGTTGACCAGAGTCGATCCTTCGGATCGGTTCGATCGAACACTTTCTTGCCTTCAACCCAGGTCTCCAGCACATGGGTGTAAACGCTCAGCGGGTCGCCGGACAACACGATGAAGTCGGCGTCCTTGCCGATCTCCAAGGAGCCCACTCGAGCCTGAAGATCCAGCATCTCCGCGCCTGCGAGCGTCAACCCGCGAAGGGCGGTCTCGCGGGACATCCCCGCCCGAACCGAGAGGGCCGCCGACCGCAGAAAGAGTCGAGAATCGGTGACTGGATCATCGGTATGAAAGCCGATGCGAGCCCCGGCCTGTTCCAACGCGGCGCCATTCTTCCAGTCTATATCCTTCGCCTCCAGTTTTCCCCCGGGGCTGTCGATGACAATGATCGAGCAGGAGGCACCGGCCAGGGCGATCTCCTTGGCCACCTTCCAGGCGTCGCTCACATGATGAAGCACCACCCGGAATCCGAATTCCTTTTGCAGCCGAAGCACGGTCAGAATGTCGTCATGACGATGGGTGTGATGGTGCACCACCCGGCGGCCCTCCAGAACCTCAACCAACGTTTCCAAAGCCAGGTCACGCGAGGGCATTTTTTCTGCGTCGCCCTTCGCTCTCAGGATCTTTTCGCGATATTCCTGCGCGGCAACGAACTTCTCCCGCACCAAGGCGGCGGACTTCGCTCGCGTGCCGGGGAAAGGAGGGTCACGGCGGGAATTCGTGCCGTTCGCCATTTTGAGACCCCCAACCGCTTTGCCCGAGTCATTGGTGATGAACAACTCGTTGATAACCAAACCTTCGCGCAACTTGAGATAGAGCGTCTGCCCGCTGATCAGATGGCCGGAGCCTGGCATGATGTTCACCGTGGTGATTCCGCCCGCTTGGGCCTTTTGCAGGCTCGCATCGCGAACGTCGATTGAGTCCAGAACCCGGGTGTCTGGCTGAATGGGAGCCGAGGAGTCGCCACCTTCCGGACTTCCAATATGGCTGTGGGTGTCAATGAGTCCGGGCATGAGAATCTTCCCCTCGACATTGCGAATCGTCGCACCTTCTGGCACGACGCTGCCTTTGGGCCCGATAAAGACAATCCGACCGTGATGCACCACCATTACCCCTGCTTCTAGCGGCGGACCTTGAATCGGGAGTATTTGGGCACCGACGAACGCGACTGGAGTCTCCTGCGCTTGGAGATTGGGAGGAAAAAGGGCCAGGAGCCCGGATACCGCCAGGACCAGACCAGGAATACTGCGGAGTCGCCTAGTTGGGCGTGGCGCCCTGGAAGCTGCGTTGGAGGTCAAGGTCTTCACTGACTGGCAACCTAGGTGCACCCCGTCTCCATGAAAAGAGCAAAGTATCCTAATCCGCCTGTGAATCCTATCCTGCAGTCGCCAGGGGCGCGGACAGCGACAAGTAGATCATACGAAAATAACTTTGCCCTACCTTGGGACGTTTAGCCGCAAAAAGCGAAAGACGACGAAAAAACCGAATGGGATTGGGACTTGGTAATTCGTGCCGTTGTCTTCCTCTTTCGTCTTCTTTTGTTTCTTGCGGCTAAATGCAGCTCTCTCGGTAATTGGGGCATTCGTCCTCCGCAGCTGGATGTTCGGTTCTGCGCGGTGTGTTGTCAGGCCAGCGGGACCGCGGAATGGGGAGGGGACTTTTAGCCGCAAAAAGCGAAAGACGGCGAAAAAACCGAATGGGATTGGGACTCAGTGATTCATTGCGTTGTCCCCCTCTTTCGTCATTTTTTGTTTTTTGCGGCTAAAAGCAGCCTGCTCGGTAATTGGTTCATTCCGCCTCCGCAGCTGGGTGTCCGGTTCTGGGCGGTGGGGTGCCGCCGGGCCAACGTAGCCGCGGATCAGGGGAGGAGACGTTTAGCCGCAAAAAGCGAAAGACGACGAAAAAACCGAATGGGATTGGGACTCAGTGATTCGTGCCGTTGTCCTCCTCTTTCGTCTTCTTGTGTTTTTTGCGGCTAAAAAGTCTCTCTCACCTTGGTCGCGAGCGAGCAGCGTTCCGAGTCTCATCTCATCCTTAGCCTTGCATTTGGCGCGTTTATCGCCACTATGATGCTGGAATTCCGACGATCTACTTGGATCGCCAAGGATCTCCTCGTGCCGGTCCGCGGCAGAGGGCTCGTTCCGGAATTGCTTGTAATGTTGTTCCACATAATTCTTATCAAAGACTCGCCCAGCAGTCTCGTCCCCTTCATGAACATCTCCAGTAGTACCGTCGCCCGCCGCGCCGCCACTGCGGTTCTTTCACTTCTTGTCCTCTGCATGGCTCAGTCCGCTTTCGCCGCCACTCGCTTCTGGACCGGTGCCTCCGCCACCAGCGGCAACTGGACCACGGGCGGGAACTGGCAGGGTGGCGTCGCGCCTTCGCCCGGGGACATTCTCCAGTTCGTGGAATCCGGTGCGCGCAAGACGAGCAACACGAATAATTTCGCTGCAGGAACGACGTTCTCGGTCATCAACTGCTTTGGTACCGGAGGCTACCGCCTGCGCGGCAATCGCGTCACGATCACCAACTCGGTCAACGTAGGCAACCCTGCAGGCAACCACATCATCGACTTGGACATCACGTTCGGAGGGCCTGAAACGAGCATTTCATTCGAGGTTGTTGACGCCGGGGCCAGTTTGACGGTGAACGGCGACATCAATCTCACATCCCGAACGCTGGTGCCAGAAGGTCCCGGGGACATCACCATCGCCGGGACTATCGCCGGCACGGGCGGCGTGTTCAAAAATAACCCTGGCGGCCTCTGGTTCGAAGGGCTCGGCGCAAACACGTTCACAGGTACTACCACCGTTGGCCGCGGAGTCCTCCGCCTGAACCGCTACAATCTTTCGGGTGGCCTTACCCTCGTCGGCACCACGGCCATCGCCGGGAACCTCGTCATCGGTGACTTCGCCAGCACCGTCATTGGCGACATTGCTGTGTTGGACCGTGATCATCAAATCGCTGACACTTCGATCGTTTCGGTCCTCGCCACCGGCAGCCTCGAACTCAGTGGCGATGACGACACCATTGGCACGCTCAACCTGCGTGGCGGCACTGTCACCACCGGCGCGGGCATCCTCAATGTCGACGGCGGCATCTACGCTTCCGTGCCGAGCGTCGTGAGCAAGGAGTCGACCATCGCTGGCCGGCTGAATCTTGGCTCGCGCGGCGATGCCGCGCAGATCGTGGATGTTGCATCCGGGGCGCAATTAAACATTAGTGCACAGATTTCCGGTGTCAGTACTGCCGACCTCATCAAAACAAACCGCGGCGATCTTTTCCTCAGCCAGTCGAATATCTTCTCGGGCGACGTGGAGATCAAAGGCGGCACCATCACGATCAGCGATGGCCACGCCCTCGGGACCACCAACGGCGTCACCCGCTTTCTGGGTGGAACGCTCTACCTAGAGCCTCCGACCAGTTTTGGGATTCCTGAGTCCATTGAAGCAGCGGACCTCGGCAATCCGACTCCCGACTCTCACTTGCGCCTACTCAAGGGGAACGTTTCCTGGCTCGGCAATCTCCGGCTTGAGCAGCACCTTTACTTCGGTGTCGAGACAAACGCCACCCTCACCGTCGTCGGTCAAATCTCCGGCCCCGACGGATGGAGCAAGCGAGGCCCCGGCACGCTGCAGTTCAAGACTCCCTACACGAATAGCTATGAGGGATACAGTGCTGTGTTTGAGGGTAACTTCATCATGGACGGCGTGTTCCACCAGCCCGTGATTTCGGGATATTGGTTCTCCCTCTTCGGCTCGCAGGGCTCCACTCGAGCTTGGATGATTAAGAACAACCAGATAGCCGACACCACTCACGTCGAACTCCATACTGGTGGTGTGCTTGATCTTGCCGGCTTCAACGACACGGTTGGCAGGCTCACGGTTCGTGGCGGCAGCACCATCGAAACGGGTGCCGGGATACTCACGCTCAACGACAGCCTCAGTTCCATTCGCTCTTTCTTCGAGACCGAACCTGCACGTATCCACGGACACCTTTCGCTGGGCGGCGCCACCCGTAGCATCAGTGCCTACACCGAAGGTGATGTGAATAACCTCAGTCTGCTCATCACGGCCGAGATCAGCGACGGCGGTGCGCCCGCAGGCTTTAACAAGGGCTGGAATGGTCCCCTACAACTGACCGGCGCGAACACCTTCACTGGCCCCGTTTCCGTCACTGACGGCACGCTGATTCTTTCGCACTCCAGTGCGCTCGGTTCGTCCGACGCAGGCACTACCGTGTCCGGCACCAACGGAGCGAGGATTTTTCTCCAGCCTTCGGGAGGCAACATCGTCACGATGGAACCGTTAACGCTGAACAGCACCGGCCCTGGCTCGCCGGTCGTGCTGGAGAATTTTACCGGCCTCAACCAATGGAATGGTCCGATCACCTTGCTGGCGCCGGAGAACACCATCTCCGTCTTGAGCATTCCCCGCACGCTCTCCCTTGGTGGCGCGATCAGCGGCCCTGGTGGCTTGCGGAAAGTCGGCCCCGGCCACCTCATCCTGAACGGGCTCCCGGCCAACACCTTCGCTGGGCTCACCACCGTGGCCGACGGTGACCTGATTCTCGACAAACCCACGAGCGAGGCCATCAACGCCAGTACACTCGTCATCGGCGACAACGTGGGTCTCCCGAATACTGACCGGGTGATCGTGCGCGGGTTGGGCGATGAGATTAACAACGGAACTCGCGTGCTGATCAACGGCAGCGGTCAGTTGATCCTCGATGGCTTCCTGGACATGGTCGGCTCCATCGAAGGCAGCGGTAACATCGACTTTAGCAATCCAACTAGTGGCCTCATCGTAGGACGTAACGATCTCTCCACCACCTTCGACGGCGTGATCAGCGGTGCAGGCGGTTTCGAGAAGATCGGGGCGGGTACCCTCATCCTAAACGGCACGCATACCTACACCGGCGCATCCGGTGCCACCGAAGGCACGCTGGTCGTTAACGGCAGCATCGCCTCCAGCTTGCTTGTGCAGCTAAACCGTCCGCTCGTTACCATCACCAACACGCCCTTTGGCGTGCTCGCCGGCAATGGCAGCGTCCCTGCGATTTTCCCTTACCCGGGCGGAACCGTCTCGCCGGGTGCCAGCCCCGGACGGCTCACGGTCGCCGGCCACGCCGACCTAACCGATTCCGACCTGCGCATCGAGATCAATGGCACGATACCCATTGCGCAGTACGACCAGCTTCGCGTCGATGGGAACGTCATCCTGAGCAACACGCGCCTGTTCTTCACCGTTGGCTTTCTTCCCACCACGAACGACACATTTCTGATTCTGGAGAAGACCAGCCCAGGTCCGATCAACGGGTTCTTCCTCAACACCACCGAAGGCTCCTTCGTGGGCAGCGGCTCGAGCACCTACCACATCACATATCAGGGCGGCGACGGCAACGATGTTGTTCTGCGCCGCGTGGAAATCCCCGGCTCGAAGATCACCGGCATCGCGCCGGACGGCGGTGAGAAGATGGTCATCACCGGTCAGGGCGTGCCTTTTGTCAGCTACATCCTCGAAGCAACGCCGACACTGACCGCGCCCATCCCATGGATGCCTGTGCTGACCAACTCAGCCGACGTCTCGGGCATCTATCAATTTACAGAACCCTACGCAGAGGCTGGCCTGAACCTCTATCCGCAACGTTACTTCCGCGTGATCAGTCCTTGAACTCCCGCTCCACATACTCGAAAAAGTCGAAGTCCGCGGGCCTACGCATGCCTGAGATGTCCTGGCACGCCATGCCGACGAACGCGCCGGTGAAATGGGCCTGGCCTGGAGCGAGGCATTCGTCGGACAGAATGCTGGCATCGAACTGCTGCGGCAGCCATCGCCAATCTGCGTCCCTGGCATCCACACGGTATCCAAGGCGCATCCGCTCGAAATCAACCTCCACACGCAGGTGCACGGGCTTGCCGGCGGGGATGGCAATCGGTGGAGTGAAGGCGTCGGCCTGCATCGAGTCCGGGGCGCAGGACATCACGCGCAGATGCTTTCCGATGGCTTCGTCGTGCGAGAGGTAGAGGTAGTGGAACTTGGTGCTGTTGTAATAGCAGATCAGGCCGGCGAGTTGTTGGAAGTGGTCGGGCTCGAACTCGATGACCGTCGATGCGCTGAAGCAATGAGACTGTTGACGCCGTGCGACCAGGGCCTGGCGGTAAAGGCTGCCCAGCGTCTCGCGACCGAACAGGCGCAAAAATCCCGGCCGTGCCGTGAGGCTGAAGATCTCCTCCGGATACGGCGTCCGGGGCCATTGGAAGTCGAGTGGGAGGTTCGGCGTGTCGAAATGCTCCCGCACCAGGCCGGACGGGAACGGCTGGGGCGGCAGAGCCGGGGCCGGCGTCTTGATGGACGGGATCCCTTGCCCATCCAGCGTCCGTAGCCAACCGTCCTCACCCCAGGCCATCTTTTGAATCGCGGTTTCGCGGCCGAGCGTGCAGCGACCTCGGTTGCGCAGCGGTCGACCGACGAGATAAGCCAGGTAGGTTTCGCCCGTTTGTGTTTCGACGAGACTGGCGTGCCCGGCGCGTTGCAACTCGCAGTCGGGGCGCTGTCTCGCGCTCAGGATGTAGGTGTCTGGGTGCAGCTCGTACGGGCCAGTGAGCGTGCGAGAGCGGGCCATGGTGACCGCGTGGTTCCAGTTGGTGCCCCCTTCGGCGGTGAGGAGGTAATACCAGCCGTCGCGTTTGTAGAGATGCGGGGCCTCGGTGAAGCCGAGTTCGGTTCCTTTGAAGATGTTCACGCGCTCACCGATGAGTCGGCGCTCCGTGACGGAGTATTCCTGGAGCACGATTCCAGCGAAGCGATTGTGCCCCGGCCGATGATCCCAGAGCATGTTCAGCAAATACTTCCTGCCGTTGTCCTCGTGGAACAGCGAGGGATCAAAGCCACTGCTGTTGAGATAAACGGGGTCGGACCAGTCGCCGTCAATCGTCGGACAGGTCACGAGGTAGTTGTGGAAATCCCGCATCGAGGAGCCGCTGGCGCCAGCCACGCTGGCACGACCGAAGCGCTTCACATCGGTGTAGATCAACCAGAATAACCCATCCGCGTAGCTCAGGCACGGCGCCCAGACCCCGCACGAATCCGGATCGCCGAGCATGTCGAGCTGGCTTGCGCGCCGGAGTGGCCGTGTCAGCAATCGCCAGTGGACGAGGTCGCGCGAGTGATGGATCTGCACGCCGGGGAACCATTCAAAGGTCGAAGTGGCGATGTAGTAGTCATCCCCGACCCGGAGGATCGACGGGTCGGGATTGAAGCCGGACAGGATCGGATTCGTGATGGGCATGGGCAATTCCTCAGACATAACGAGAATTAAAGATCTTGCAGCTTAAAACCTCGCCTACTTGGGTTCCACTCCCGGACTGATGATGACTTCGTTGTGCTCCCATCCCTTTTTCAACTTATAGAACTGCAAGAGAATCACCACGAGGATGGCGGCCGCCAAAGGTGCGCCAGCAAACGCGACCTTGATGCCCGTCAACGAGCGTTCTGTTTGTTCCACGTTGGCCTGGTAACCAAAGACTCCCAGGATCCATCCGCCGGATCCGCCGCCGACGGAGATGCCCATCTTCAAGGCGAACAGTTGTCCGGCGAAGAACATCGCCATCGCGCCACGGCCGATGGTTTTCAACCCGTAATCGACCGTGTCCGGAATGGCGGCAAAGAGCAGGGGGAGGAACATCATGTGACAGAAGTTGCCGGCCATGATGAGCAGCAGCGACACTTCCCAGGATTGCCGGGGAACGAACAGCAGCAAAGCGTTGGGCACCAGCGAGCCGAGGAGCGCCGTTTTCATCACCGTCACCTTGCACCACCCCAGCTTCAAGAACAGGCGGTTCGCCACAAACACCCCCACCACCCCGGCGAGCATGGTCAACCCCATGTAGAGCGCCATGAAGTTCTCCCGGATGGCGAAGAACCCGGTGAGGTCGTGATCGATGTAGTAGCGGATGAAGTAGGGCTTCACGTTACCTTGCAGCCCTCCGCGGATCTGAATGATGAACATGGCCAGGGTGACGATCAGGAATTGGCTGTTCCGGAACATGGCGCCCAGGTCTTCCGATATGGTGGTCCGAACGGCTTGTCCCTTTTGCAACTCCTCGTCCGGATACGTGCGTTCTCGAGTCCAAGCGAAGCAACCGAGGAGCGCGACGACACCGACGATCGCCAGCAGCGCCACGGCGAATGGAAAACCCAGCTGAAGGTCCTTTGGCTCACCCCCGCCGCCCAACAATCGCGAGAGTGGCCAGATAGAAACAGTCACGAGGAAGCCGCCGACCATCGCCATGCCGAAGCGCCAGGACTGCAGTCCGGAGCGCTCGTCCTTGTCCGAGGTCATCGTTCCTGCGAGCGCCGAATACGGGATGTTGACTGCGGTGTAGGCGGTCATCAGCAACGCGTAGGAAATGTAGGCGTAAACCAGTTTGGTGCCGACTGCCACGTCCGGCGTGATAAACGCCGCGACAGCCAAAATCCCGTAGGGAACGGCCATCCAGAGCAGCCAGGGACGGTAGCGGCCCCACCGGGAGCGCGTCCGGTCGGCCACCGCGCCCATGATAGGATCGGTAATCGCGTCGAAGATGCGGACTACGACCATGAGCGTCCCGGCCGCCGCGGCCTCGATGCCATAGATGTCCGTGTAAAAGTACATCAGGACGTTGATAACGGCCTGATAGACGATGTTGCTGGCCATGTCGCCAAGGCCATAGCCGAATTTTTCGCGCAGGCTGAGCGGCTGTTTCTGCATGGAGGTGTGATTATGGTGGTTCCGATGATCTAAAGCCAAGCCAGGACAACCAGGTTCTCGCTGATCATCGTTCCGCTTATCGCTACTCGGTCGGCATGAAAGAGTGGTCGCGAACTTGAGTTTCAGTTTTTGAAATAGAGCTGGAGGGTCTCCGTGAGGTAATGACGGGCATTCATCCAGGTGTGGCCTCCTTCCGTCACCAGCAACTGATGGGCGATCTTCTTCCCCTTCAAGTAGTCATCAAAGTCAACCGCCTGCCTGTAGAGAAAGTCGGTCTTGCCCACGCCCAGCCAGAGCAGCTTGAGCTTTTTATTCGTCGCCTTCGGATCGGACGCAGCCGCAGCGAAGTATTTGTCGAAGACTTCTGGCGTCAGGTAAGCACTGTAGGAGCCGATCCATGCGAATTGATCGAGATTGTTGAACCCAGTGAAAAGCGACTGCCCACCCCCGCGCGAGAATCCAGCAATGGCTCGCTTCTCGCGCTCGCGGCTAACGCGGTAGTTGGCCTCCACATAGGGCATGATGTCACGGGTGAGTTCGTCATTGAAGACCTTATACATCTCGGCCGCCTGTGGCGATGTCGGCGGGGGAGTGCCTTTCATCATGTTGCCGTAGGGCAGCACGAGAATCATGGGTATGGCCTTCTTCTGCGCGATCAGATTATCGAGAATGAAGTTCGCGCGGCCGACTTTGAACCAGGTCTCCTCGGTGTCCGTCGTGCCGCTGACGAGATAGAGAACCGGGTAGCGTGCTTTGCCCGTGCGGTAGCCCGGCGGTGTGTAGACAATCAAGGGACGCGTGCGCCCCAGCGTCTTGGAGGTGTAGAAGGCGTAGGTCACGTCACCGTGCGGGACTTCCTGGATTGCGTGCAGCGACGGTGTATCGCCAGGAATGTCCACGAGGCTCTGCTTGAAGCGTTCGTTCGGGAACAGATGCTGATTGGCCGAATCCGCGACGCCAATGCCATCGATGACGAAGTTGTAGGGATACAGGTTTGGCTCCACCGGGCCGACGGTGATGCTCCACACGTCGTTGGTGTCCCTGGTGAGAACTTGATTTGAGGTGAGGAACTGCGCGCTCAACTCGACCTTCTTCGCGTTTGGCGCACGGACGGTGAACGTCACGGTGCGGTCGGGGTGAACGACCGGCGAGCTGAGGGGAGCGGGACGGTTGCTTTGAGCATCAGCCAACAAGCAGGAGCCGAACAGGCACGCGGCGATTCGGAGTAGGGGAGTTTTCATGGGGTCACTTGGCCGAGGCTGTTTTGTTGCGATCGTTGACGGAATCCTCGATGAGCGTCGCCACACCGTGGGGATCCTCCTGCTGGGCGACGTGCCCGCCGGTGAAGGTGCGAATGGTCCACCCGCGGGCCAACGCGCGTTGCCAACCCTTGTCCGTCCGGGCGCGCTCCTCGATCGATTTGTCCTTTGGCACGAAGGCGACATAGGTCGCCGGCAGCGCCTTGGCGGCTGGATTTTTATAGGAGACGGGTTGGTTGAAGCACTGGATGGATTGTTTCACGTTGTGCGGCGGCTTGGCATCGGCCTTGACCCACGGCACCTGCATGTAGCCATCGGCGAAGCGCGAGGGATCACGGGGCCCGTCGCCCCCGAAGACGTTCCAGAGGGACATGCCGTCATCAGGCACGGCGGCGTCGAGGAAGACGACGTGTTTGATGCGATTCGGCACACGGTCCATGACGCCCGTGATCACGATGCCGCCGTAGCTGTGGCCGGTGAGCACAATGTCGTGGAGATCTTCAAACAGGATCAGGTTCACCACGTCGTTGATATGGGTCTGGAGATCCACGTTGGTGCTGTTTAGATGCATCCGCTCCCCGAGGCCGGTGAGCGTGGCGCGATAGACCGTGTGGCCGTCGTCAGTTAGGAAGTTGCCGCAGCGCTTCCACTCCCATGCGCCGGCGGTGGCGCCATGGACAAGTACGAATGTAAGCTTTGCTTTCGCTTCGGCGGCGCGGAGTCCCGGGACAAGCGTCGCGATGCACAGGGCAACCAGCGGAAGGACACGGAGCAGTCGGGTTTTCATGGGGTGTGTCTTAGTCATCTTTCGTCATTTCGGTTCGGCGATAGTGTAACCTAGCAACGAGAGCATCTTCTCGCCGTACCGCTTTCCGAATTCCCTCGATCCTGCCGAGTTGAAGTGCAAGCGGTCATTGCTCGGGCATCCTGCCGAGGAAATGACATGGGAATTGGGGAGCGCCTTGGGCAATTCGGCCAGGATCTTGTTGAAGCCGGCACACTTTCCTTCCTGGTCCGCGTTGACGGTTTCGCCAGCCAGGAGCGGTACCTCCTCAGGCTTGAGATGCAAGTCCCGGATGAGATGATCGTAAATGCCCTTCACTTTGCTCGGCCAATTCGTGTCGCCTGGATTAGACTCACCCTGATGGAGCAGGATGCCTTTGATTACGCCATCCTTCTGCGCCACTTTCGCCTGGTCCACCAGGAATTGATACGGGTTGCCGTCGTAGGCCTGGATCAGGTTCTTCATCCATGGCTGAACCGTCGCCGAGTAGTTCGTGTACGTGAGCTTTTCGAACAGCTCGATCTTGCAACCAGGTACAGCGACCTTGACCACGCCAACGCGAATAGTCTTCGGAAGAGCAGCCAGCACCGTGCGCCCGAAATAGTCCACCATGCAAATCCCACGGCCTTTCGCGGCCAAGGGCGGCGCGGCATGATACCAGTGCCCCTTCTTCCAGCCGCGGTTGGTGGAATCGAAATCCGCCAGGACCTGGAAGCGTTTGTCCACCGTCCGGTCCTGCTCGTCCATTTTTCCACCGCTCTCCATGTTCGACTGGCCGAAGCAGAGGTAGACGTGGAAGTTGGTGTCCTGCGAAAAGGCGTTCGTGCTCAACGCGAGCAAGACGGCCAGTAGGCAGGATCGTGGTTTAGTCTTCATAAACAGGGTCTCCTGGGTTCACTGCGCCGCCGGCTTGTAGTCTTTCCACAGCCATTCCAGCGCGGGCGCCAAAGTGTGGGCGCGGACGGGGCGGTCCACGTGGCCGGCCTCCTTGGCAAACACGAACTGATAGGGATAGCCCTTGGCCTTCAACGCTTCGGCCATTCGTTGATTGGCGATGACCCAGTTGCCCATGCCCGCGCTCGAAACGCCTGCGCCGTTGTCCCTCTCGCCGACCTCGAGCCAGATGCGGAGCGGTTTGATCGGCGCCGTCTTGGGGATGAAAGTCTCGTGGTATTCCCACGCTCCGTGCGGCGCTTCGGGGCCGGTGCGCAGATGGACGAAGGTGCCGGAGAACACGAGCACGCGGCGGTAAAGCTCGGGATGAAACCAGGCCATCGAAAGCGCTGCCGCACCGCCCGAGCTGCCACCAAGGGTGGCGCGGGCATTGGGGTCCCTGGTGAAGGTGACGTTGCATTCCTGGCCGACGCGCGGAAGCACCTCGGTCTCCACGAACTCGGCGAATTTCCCGGAGACCGTGTCGTATTCGAGGCTGCGCTGGTTGCTGGGCATGACCATGACGGCAACCATCGCCGGCAGCCGCTTTTCGGCGATAAGGTTGTCCAGGATCGTGGGCAGGTACGGCGCGGGTTTGTTGTCATGCATGCCCATGGCATCGTGACAGAAGAGCAGCGGTGCGGGTGTGCCGGGGGCGTAGCCTGCGGGAATATAGACGTTGACCTCGCGCGGTGCGGGCGGAGCGCCGTCGCGCCCGGCGGCCGGCGGGAAAAATGTGCTGCCCGTCATGTCCATGTGGAAAGTGACCACCTTGCCTTGCGGAACGTCATCGCGGGGAGCGTTCTCGGGCGCGGGCGCGTAGGGCGGCGAGATGGAGTAATCGCCGTCACCGACACCTGGCTTCCATGCAGGGAGCGCGGCCAGCCTCGAGATCGCCGCCTGATCCTCGGCTGTCAACGGGCCACCACGCCCGACGCGCCCGCCCCGAGGCGCGCCCACAGAAGTTACCGGCTCGGCTGCGAACAGGGGCGGCGTAACTGAGAATAGGCAAAGCACGACTGCGGCGCGGGCTAAGACCCGCTTCCACTCGGATAGCGCCGGGGCTGAATGCATGCTGTCGTTGGCGGTGCTCAAATGTTTTCGAGGCGGGCCGTCGAATCGCCGAAGCGTTGCAGCCGCTGAGCACCACCAATGCGATCCAGCATGCTGAGATAAAGATTCGTCACCGGCAGTTCGTTGAACTTGGTGTAGCGCCCGGGTTTCAGTGTGCCGCCCGCGTGACCCGCCAGGATGACTGGAAGATTCGTGTGCGAGTGGCGGTTCCCGTCGGAGTTGCCGCTGCCGTAGATGATCTGGGAGTTGTGCAGGAGTGATTTGCCGTCCAGATCCTGCGCGGCCTCCATCTTTTCGAGGAAGTAGGCGAGCTGGCTCACGTAGAAATGGTCGATCGTGGCGACCTTCTGGATCCAATCCTGGCGGTTGCCGTGATGGGACAGGTTGTGATGGCCGTCGGTGATCCCGATTTCGGCGAAGTCGCGGTTGTTCCCGTCGCCGGAAATCATGAAGGTCGCGACGCGCGTCGTATCCGTCTGGAACGCAAGGAAAAGCATGTCAAACATCAGCCGCACATACTCCCGGTAGCTGGAGGGGATGCCGGCTTCCGGCGAATCCACCGTCGGCTGGGAACGGCCGGCGCGGGACTTCTCGGCGGCCTGGATGCGCTGCTCGATCTCCCGCACGCCGGTGAAGTATTCGTCGATCTTGTCGCGGTCGCGGCCCGTCACCTCGCGCGTGAGGCTCTTCATGTCGCTCTTGATGAAATCAAGGATCGAGCTCGTCTGCTGCTGCCGGATGGCGAGGTTCTTGGCGCGTTCCTGCGGCGTGCCGGCGCCGAACATCCGCTCGAACAGCGCCCGGGGACTCACTTCGGGGGTGAGCGGCGTCGTGGGAGAACCCCACGCGAGGTTGTGCTGATAGACGCAGGCGTATTCGGTGTCGCAGGTGCCGACATTGAGCACGGTGTCACAGGAAAGCTCGAGCGAACGGAACGGCGTGAGCAAGCCGATTTGCTGGGCCATGACCTGGTCGATAGAAACGCCGGCCCGGAAGTCAGCGCCGTTGGTCTTCTTGATCCGCACGCCCGTGAGGAATGTCCCGTTGGCGCGCGCGTGGTCGCCGCCGCCGTCGGGGCCGGAGTTCGCAGAGAGGCAATTCAGGCCACCCAGCACCTGGAGGTGCTGCTTCACCTTGGCGAGGGGCTCCATCGTGCGGTTCAGCTCAAATTCAACTCCACTTCCCGTGGGCCACCACGCGGATGGGATGGCGCCGTTCGGAAAATAGAGGAAGGCGGTGCGCAGGGGCACGCCGGTCGCGGTCGTGGCGGCGAGTTTCGGCGTGCCGTCGGCCGCGAAGACACGCCGGGGAAATGCCTCCAAAGCGGGCACGGCCAGACACACTCCCAAGTTGCGGAGAAAACGTCGGCGGTTCAGGGCCAGCGGATCGGTCGGGAGAGATTTCCTGATGTTCATGGCTTTTGGGCAAGGTCGTTGGATGCGGCGGGAATGTTACCCGCCCTCTGGTCCCGATTGGAAGCGTTCGGGGTGGTCCGGCGTTGCTGGAAGGGGGCGGATTCGAGGACGCCCAGGAGCAGCGTGGAGAAACGCCCGTTGTCCTGGTCGAGCTTCGCGACGATCTCATCGACCGTCGGCACGTCGTAGTATTCCACGCCGCGGCCGAGGACGTAGGTCAGGAGCTTCTCGGTGATCGTCCGGTAGAATTCCATCCGATGCTTCTCGACCAGCGCCTTCTTCAGGTCGCCGACCCCTGAGAATGTTTCGCCCGTGGCGAGTTCGCCCGAAGGATCGATCTTCTGGCCGGACTCATACGCACGGACGCGGCCAAACGCGTTGAAACCTTCCAATGCCAGCCCGGGCGGGTCCATCCGCGAGTGGCAGGACGCGCACTTCGGGTCCGCCCGGTGCAGCGCGAGGAGTTCGCGCTGGGTCGCGGCCTTGATCTCGGCCTTGGCCTGCGTGTCTTCCAGGGACGGCACGTTTGGCGGAGGCGGGGCGGGCGGCGAACCGAGGATGTTTTCCAGCACCCACTTCCCGCGTTTGACCGGCGAGGTGCGCGTGGGGTTCGAGGTGACCGTGAGCACGCCGCCCATCGTCAGGACGCCGCCGCGAACGTGGCCGGGGGGTAGGTCGACGCGGCGCATTTCGGAGCCGATGACATTCGTGATCCCATAGACCGCGCCGAGTTGATCATTGAGGAAGGTGTAATTGCTTTCCAGGAGTTCGAGCACGCTCCGATCCTCGCGGACGAGGTGTTCGAAGTAGGATTCCACCTCCTGCTTCATGGCCGCGCGCAACTCGGGTGTCAGCTCCGTGCCCATCGGCGCACGCCGGCCACGCCCGAACGGGCCGCCGCGTCCGGGGAATCCGGCGGGACCACGCGCGCCAACTCCCGGTGGTACTCCGGCCGCTGCTGCTGCGCCTGCCCCCGGGGGCGACGATGAAGCATTGGTGACAGGCGCAGGTCCGGTCTCCGCTCCAGTCGTCGTGCCAGCGGCGGCGACAGCGGCGGCGATAGCGGCGTTCGTGACGCCCTCCGGGGCCAACGGTGCAGTTTCACTGGCCAGCACGGCGGCTGAATTGATCGGGATGTCGAGGATGCTTCGTGTTTGCAGCCACTGACTGGCAAAATTCTCCGAGAAGGCGCGCGCCTTCGGGGAGGCGAGCATGCGCCTGACCTGGGCCTGGAAATGCTTGCTCAACTCACCGCGCGCCGCCAGGCCGGTTAGTTCGTCATCGGGCAGCGAAGACCACAGGGCATAAGAGAGCCGCGATGCGAGGCTGTATTCATCGATCCGCGCGACCTGCTGACCCGTCGGGGCGGGTTCCGTGGATTCGAGGTGAAAAAGGAAGCGTGGCGAAGCGAGCACTGCGATGAGAGCCTGGGCAATGCCCATCTCAAACGTGGTGCCTGGTAACGAATAACTCTTCTCTGCAATTTGAACGAGCTGCTCAACCGTCTCCGACGCGACGGGCCGGCGATAGGCCCGGGCCGCGAAGCGAGAGAGGACCTCGCGAGCGTATGTTCGGCGTTCGGCGGCGTCGGCCGGCGGTTTGTCGCGCGTGTAGAAGCGTTTGTAATTGGGGTGGTGTTCCCACTTTTCCTTCTCGAGCGGACCATCGAAAATCGCGAAGAGAACCCGATACTCCATCTTCGTGCGCAGGGGTCGAAGATCGGGGAAAACCGGCGTGAGTTCGCAACTCACCACATGGTCGCCTGGCTCCCATTTGAAGGTGAACGTGTCCGTCAGATATTCCATGTCCGCCCAACCGTATTCCTTTTCCAAAAAGGTCTTCCCATCGGCCTTCCACACGACGCGGACGCGCTGGGGATCAACGGGGGTCGCCTCGCCGTCGAGCTTGGTGTTGAGCATGAGGCGGTAATCGGCGGCGGTTTTAATCTTGAACGTGTGGCTGGTCGTCCGCGCCTGGTAGTACGAGATGCGCCCGGCGTTCTGAGAACCGTCGGCGGTAAGAAAATCGCCACCCTGCAGCATCCGGGTTGGCATGACCACCGTGTCCATCGGCCCGCCCTGGTTCACGGCCGTCATGGCCGCCTCGATGAATTTCTCCAGGCGCATCGGCGAGATGCTCAGAACGTCGCCGATGTTGTCGAAACCATAGCCGACGTCGTCGGGCGGCAACATGGCGTCGGCGTCGAAGTCCACGCCGATCAGGTCACGCAACGTGTTGCGATACTCCGTCCGGTTGAGTCGGCGGGTCGTGACGCGGCCCGGATCGGGCCGCTGGGGATCAAGGCCGAGGCCGCTCGTCTTGATCCACTGCTCCAAAGCCTGAAGTTCCGCGGCGCTGGGCTGCGCCTCCTCGGGCGGGGGCATGATGTGCGATCGCGTGTTGCGCAACACTTTCAGCCAGAGCTGCGGGTCATGGAGGATTTGATCCTTCGTGGCCAGCGCGTCGAAGGCGAGTCCGGCCTTCTTGGCGCCGTCGCCATGGCACTCATAGCAGTAAGTCTTTAGAATCGGCGAGATGACGTTCTGATACTGGTCCAGCGCCTGAGCCTCGCGCGCGGCGGCCGAATCATTCGTGGCATTCGCGGCGCTCGCTTGCGACCCCATGGCCCCGATCAACAAGGCCGCCACCCTGCTGGCCCAGGGAACCTTGAACGCGGAGAGGTTAGCCCGGGACTTCATCGGTGCTGACGGCCTGAACGAGAGTGGTGGCATACGGAGTGTTCTGGCTACTTCGACGATCCTCCTTTTGCTTCGGCGATCACCGCGTCAAAGGCGGCCTTGGGCCGGTTCTCGCCGTCGAAGAGCAGGGGTTTGCCTTGCGCCCGCCAGGAGACCGCGTCGTTCACCCCCCAGAATGTCACCATCTTTACCGAGTCGCGGTGCTTCACGAAGGCGCGAAAAATGCCCGCGTAAGCGTCGGCGAGCTTCTTGTCCGCGTCGCCGACCAAGCCGCCCTGCGTCGTAGACGCGTTGCTCGCGACGTCGGCGCCGAAGCCGCGCTGACCGGCCTGTGCGCTGTTGACGTCGAGCTCCGTGATGTGGATGGGCAGGCCGAGCGTCGCCATCTCCGTGAGCGACTGGTCCATCGTCTCGAACGTGGTGGAGACGTTGACGTGCGCCTGCGACCCGATCGCGTGGACCGGGATCTTCTGCGACTGGAGCTCCTTGATCAGCGAGATCAGCCGCTTGCGCTTGGCCGGGTTCTCCAGGCCGTAGTCGTTGTAGCGGAGGATCGCTTTCGGATCAGCCTCGTGAGCGTATTGAAACGCCTTGGCGACGAAATCCGGACCGATGATCTCCGACCACAATGAGTTCCGGAGCACGTTTGTCCCGTTACCGTCGGCGAGCGCTTCGTTCACGACATCCCAGATCTGGATCTTCCCCTGGTAGCGGCCGACGACGGTGTGGATGTGATCGCGCATCCGCTGGAGCAGTTCCTCCCGCGAGGCGCGCGGTCCACTGTAGCGGCCGAAGCCGGGACCAAATCCACGCCTTCCGGGCTGATTCGTGCCCGGCGCATTCGTGATCCCAGCAGCGGCGGTGGTCACTGGTCCTGCATTGGTCGCCGAGGCAGGCGGCGGATTCGTGCCAGCGAACACCCAGTTCGGTGTCTGGCTGTGCCATACCAGCGTGTGGCCAACGATCTGCATGTGATTGCTCACACCGAAGCTCACCAGGGCATCGGTCGGGCCGAAGTCGTATCCATCGGCTCCCTCGCGCGGATGAATGAGCTGCCATTTGGTATCGTTCTCCGCAGTGATTTGGTTAAAGTGCTGCTTGAGGAGGGCGATATCCGAGGCGTTTTGTTCGACGCTGCGGCGGAAGCCGGGACCGCCCATCACCATGCTGCGATTCACCGCGGTGCCGATGGGGAAGTGGTCCTTGAAAGCGTCTTTCAGCGCAGTGGTTGGTCCCGCAGCGCGGGCTGGCGACGTCACGGCGAGCGCAAGAGTCGCGAGGAGCCAGTAGCCAACGAGGTGGCGTACGATTATAGAGTTCATTTCAGGGGGCTAATTTGATTCGGACATCTTTTAGGGGAGCTCCAGACTTGTCCAGAAGCCTCATGGCCCCTTGCCAGCTGTTCTGCTCATTGGTGATCTTGAACACGATGGCGTTGATTCCCTTCTTGAGGGTGACTTTACCCTTGTCGGCATCCAGCATTAGCGGCCGTGCTTCCGTGAACGCATAGATGTCCACGCCGTTGAAGTAGATTCTACCTTGATCATTGCTCGCTACCGCCAGGATGACCTCCGGGATATCCCTGTCGCATTCGATATAGGTGACGATGTACCCGGCGACGTGGTCGTTGATGGACTTGAGAACCTCATTGAAGTCGAAGTAGTTTGTCGAGGCGTTCAGTCCCCGCCAGACCAATTCCTTTCCTGCGACTTTGATCTTATCTCCCGGCTTGGGGCGGAGCGCGGCCTCGTCCTTGATCTGCTCCTTGAGCAGTGCCTCCGCACAGGTATCACCCTCGCGCAAGGCAATGGGGGCGAGCATCACCCAGTCGCGGATGTAACCGTCCTTGTCGGGCCGCAGTGCGTCGTCGGCCACGCCTCTGGCGGTCGATAAACCCAGCAGGACTACCGACGCAATCGTGTTGAGGAAAACTCTCATGAGTATAAATCTCTTGGTGTTGGTTCGATGAAAAAATGGTTATTCCGGCACGAGTTTAAATAGCTTGCCGCGCGTGCCGAACGCCGAGTTCATACCGTTCGCCAAAACGTACAGCTCGCCATCCGCATCCTCACCCAAGGCCCAAATGTAGGACTTAATGCGGCCGTTAGGAAAGTCCTTCAAGGCGAGTGGCTCCACCGTCCAGCGCGCACCTGTCGCCCCTCCGGCTCCGGGCGGAATCGTGGCCACGAGCAGGGTGCCATCCGGGAAAGCCATGTTGCGGGACCAATCGGCGAAAATGTATTTTCCGAACAGCGCGGGAATGGCCTTTCCGCGATAGACGTAGCCGCCGGTGACGGTGACACCGAACGCGTTCGAATCCGTCCCCCGACCTCGCAGTGTCTTGTAAGTGAGGACCGGCTCGACGAACGGTTTTCCGTCGGCACCGACGGACACGGCATTGGTGGGGGCCGAGCGCGGAGTGTTGGGATCGAATCCATCGAAGCCTTCGCGCAAACGCCAGCCGTAGTTGCCGCCATTGACAATGACGTTGATCTCCTCCCAGCGATCCTGGCCCACATCCGCCAGGATCAAGCCGTGTTTTCCGCCCCGATCAAAGGACATGCCCCACGGGTTTCGCAAGCCATAGGCGTAGATTTCGGGAAGGCCCTTCTTGCCGTCGGCATAGGGATTGTCCTTCGGAATGCCGTAGGGATTCCCACGATCCACATCCAGGCGCAGCACCTTGCCGAGCAATGTGTCGAGCCGCTGGCCAAAACCCTCTGCCGGATGTCCGCGTCCGCGCGCGACATCCCCGACATCGTTGAAGGCACCCCCATCGCCCACGCTCATATAGAGAAAGCCATCCGGTCCAAAAGCGATGCGCCCGCTGTTGTGATTCCAGTCCGGCTCGTCGATCTCCAGGATCACGCGCTCCGAACCTGGATCCACCGAGGTGAACTCAGGGCCGCTGGCTTTGAACTCGAACTCGCTGAGGCGCTCCGTGTGATCCCACTTCGGTGGAGCGTTCGTGCGGAGCGGGGCGCTGTAGACGACATAGAGCTTCCGATTGGAGGTGAACTGCGGATGCAGCGCGAGCCCGAGCAGCCCACGCTCCTCCATACCCTGGTTGATCGCCACCATCTTGGGACGAAGATCGAGAACGAGTTGCTCGGCGCGGTTTCCGTCGCGGTCGAGCAAATGGATGATGCCACTCTGTTCGGCCAAAAGCAGTCGGCCGGAACCATCGGGAATGGGGGCTAGCGACATGGGGGCTCCCAGGCCTTGGGTCACCACGCGAAGACCGATGCTCGAGACCTTGTTCGACTCAGCGACCACAAGGGGCAGCAGGCCGTACAGCGACAGGAGCGCGAACAGGACGCAGGTGGGAAGAGTTCGACGTGTTGGTGGGAGGTGATGCTCGTTGCTATTCATGAGTCAACTCGTTGGGGTCACTCGAACTGGGGCGTCTTTTTCACGGGAACCGTCACGCCATCCTTCGGCGGCGTCCTCAACGAGTCGAGATAGGCTAGGATGTCCGCGGTTTCCTGCTCCTTGAGCAGCACCCCGAGCGGGGGCATAGGGGAAATACCCAGGCTTTCAAACCCTTTGGCCAGTTTGGCGTTCGGATCCATGAGGCTCTCCACGATATATTCCTTGCTGACGCGGGCTGCGATGCCATCGAGGATGGGACCGACGTCACCGCCCTTGCCGTTGACCCTATGACAGGACGCGCACGCGGCCGTCGGGCTGGTGTGGAAAAGCTCCTCCCCACGTTTGACATCCCCCGCGGTGACTTTGACCTCATTCTCGCCCACGGCGGCAACCTTGTGGATGCGACCCAGCAGAGTTAGGGTATCGTTCAAGAAGGCGTCGTCCTTGTTAGCTGCGATGCGCGGCAGTTGGGCGACGACGGTTTGGATGGCAGGAATTGTCGGAAACTCCGCCAGCTTCACCATCGCGACCTGGCGCGTGATCAAATCGGGATCCTGAATCACCGCGCTGCTGAAAAACAGCTGGCGGCCGGCTTCGTTGGCGGGCAGCGCACGACTGGCGTTGCGGCGCACGGCCGGATCCTTGGAGAGAAGCGCGGCTTGATGTGTATCCTTGTCGAGGGCGCCGAGGCCTTCGAGCGCCCAGAGCGCGTGGATCGCGCCTTTGCCGCCCGCGCTGGAATGCACACGCTTTTTCAGGGCGGGCACAGCGTCCGTGAGCTTGTGGTCCACGATCAGACGCTGGGCCGTCAGACTCCAAAACTGATTGCCGCTGTCGAGTGCCGTCACGACTTCGGACGGCTTGGCCTTGGCGAGAGATTGGATCGCGCTGCGCGGGCCGTCCTTCCACACGACGCGATAGATGCGGCCGTGGGATTGGTCGCGTAGGTTGTTTTCAGTTTGGTAGGCCCCGCCGCGCCCGGTGGTCGCCTGGACGCCGGCCGATTGCAGGCTCGGGGTCGGGTTGTGCTGGATGATGAAACTGTAGAAGTCGATGACCCACACCGCCCCATCGGGGCCGACATCGGCGAAGATCGGCGACATCCATTCGTCGGAGCTTGCCAGGAGATTGCCGCCGTCGAGGGCCTTGTATCCGCCGCCGTCGGGTTGAATATCCATGATGCCGATGAGCTTGGCCGTCGGCTCCGTCACCAGCGCCTTGCCTTGCAGGCGCGCGGGCAATGCATCACTGACCATGAACGCATGTCCCGCTGCCGCGGTGTAGCCGCCGAAGTTGTCCACCATGCGGACGTTCGGTGTGTTCGGATGCATCCGCATACCCGGAGCGAGCGACTTGGCGGACGGCAACCGGCGGACATTCGCGGTCGGAGCCGGGGCTTCACCAGGCTTGTCGTCGAGTCGGTAGCCGGGGCGAAATCCGCCACCGCTGCCACCACCACCGCCTCGCCGTCCTGATCCCGGCTGGGTTGGATTCAGGATGTAGGCGGGCAGGTAGCCGTAAAATGTTGGATGCCCATTGGCCGTCGAGCCGAAAACATCGCCATAAGCGTTGATGCCGAGGCCCCAGGTGTTGTTGTTGTATTGGTGGAGGAACTCCAACGCCGAGCCGTCCGCCTTGAAGCGATAGATCCCCTGGCCGAACTGCAGGTCCTTACCTCCCACGTTTCCGCGGAAGTTCGAATAGCCGACCGCGCCGTAGAGCCAGTTATCGAAGCCACGGGTTAGGTTGCTCTGCTGGGCGTGCGTGTCGCCAATGCCCCAGCCGGGAAGCAGGGGCTTCCGGACATCGGCCTTATCATCTCCGTCGATGTCCTTGAGAAACACCATGTGACGCGCGACGGAGACCATGACTCCGCCATCCACGAAGACGAGCGAGGTTGCGAGATTCAGTTTGTCGGCGAAGATGGTGAACTTGTCGGCCCGGCCATCGCCATCGGTATCCTCGCAGATCTTGATGCTGTCATGTCCAGGTTCGCCTTCGGGAGCGATTCCATGCGGATAGTCCCGGGCTTCCACCACCCAAGCACGCCCTCGCTCGTCCCAGGCCAGGTAAATGGGCTTCACGATGTCGGGTTCGGTGGCGAACAGCTGCAGCTCGAAATCCGCCGCGACCTGGGTGTAGCGCATGCTGTCCTTCGGTGAGAGGGGCGCTTGATATTTGACCGGCTCGGGACGTCGCTCATAGTTCGGAACCTCGCCCGCCAGACGCTGCAAGGGAGGGCGTGAGGAGATCGAAGCCTTCCAATCCGCCAGCGCTTGTTTGCTGACGGAGTTGAGCACAGCGTCCCGCAGGACGCCTTCGGCAGGACGCTCCCCGTCGCCATACTTGACGACGCCGCGTCCCGCGCTCTTAAAGCCCTCGAGCAGCTTCTGCTGCGCCGCTCCAACCTCCTGGTCGGGCAGCACCTGGACCACGGTGTCAAAGTGCTTGAGGTAGCTGTCCGTGAGGTTGGCGGTATCCGCCTGATGATCGAAATAGATGGCGTCGGTCGCCAGGGTCTGCCCCGGCAGATAGACGTAGTTGGTGCGCGAACCGCCAAATCCGCCCCCTGGACCTCGCGCGCCCCCGCCCAGGTCGAGCGGGCCGAGATAAAGAACATGAAGCGGTCGGTTGGGTGCGTCGGCAGCCAGGGTGTTGAAGGCTACTAGACCACCCGCCAGGAGTGTCAGGATGTGTTTCAAGTTCTTCATTTGAATATCAACTGGGAGAAGTTGTAGAGCCCTTTCTTCCAGTGCTGGAAGTCGTGCGCGTGCTCGTCCACATGCCAGAGATGCGGGACCTGCTTCTCTTTCAAGTAGGCGTGGACGCCTTGGCTGATGCGAATGAGGCCGTCCTTGTTGCCGCAGGACAGATAGAGGAGTTTGAGCTGCTTCTTGGCCTTTTCAGGATCGGGAACTAACTCCGCCCCAGGCTTGGTGTTGGGCGCTGACGAAAATCCTCCGACCCAGGCGAACGTGTCCAGGTTCGCTAGGCCGAAGTTCAGAGACTGGCCGCCTCCCATCGAAAGGCCGGCCAAAGCGCGGCTCTCGCGATCTTTGATCACGGAGTAGTTGGCTTCCACGAACGGGATGAGGCTGCCCAGCAGATCTTGATCAAACTTTCCAAACGCGGGCGCGGTGGCCATTGCGTTTGGGCCAGGCCGATCATCCGCTTGGGCGCGGCCGTTGGGCATGACGATGATCATGGCCACGGACTTCTTGTCCGCGATGAGGTTGTCGAGAATGACGTTGGGTTGGCCGCCGCGACGCCACTCCTCCTCATCACCGCCGATGCCGTGAAGTAGGTAGAGCACGGGATACTTCTTGTCGGTAGAGTATCCAGCGGGCGTATAGATGAGCGCCTTGCGTTTATTGCCGACGGATTTGGAGTCGTATTCCACCATCTCCAGCTTTCCGTGCGCGATGCCATCGCGCGCCTGGTCGAAACCCTCCGGAGCATTCGGGAACGCGGGCTTGTCGTCCTCCTTGAGCTCGATCGGCCCGCCGAAGCCGCGCCGTCTTCCCTGGCCGCCGGCCGAAGGTTGTGCGGCAGGAGCGGTTGCGTCGCGCTTGGCGGTCAGCTCTTCCTTGGCGAAATCCCCAACCGCCCGGGTGAATTGGATGTCGTTCCCCGCCAGCTTGCCGGAGTAAGTGATGCGAAGGTCATTGCCCTGATAGTTGAGCAACTCAACAAACGAGATTTTATCCCCGTCCACCTTGGTGTCCGTCAGTTCGCTCTCCTTCTTTTGATCCCCGATCTCCGAGTGGGCCTTGCCGCTGAGCTTGGTGCCCTCCTGCTTGAGCACAAAGGTGTATTTTTGCACTCCAATCTGGGTGTTGAATTCCGACTTCCAGGTGCCCGTGAAGTTGACAGCCGCGCCACCTTCCCGCTTGGCGGTGGCCTCGGAGGAGCCAAAGTCCCCGACTTTGCGCGTGAACCTGATCTCGTTGCCCGAAACCTTGCCGGTATAGGTGATAGTGAGTTCCCGATCCTGGATCTTGAGAGGTTCGATGAATGTAATGGTGTCGCCCTCGACTTTGGCATCCTTGAACTCAACCTCGCGCTTTTCGCCCTCGCGCTCGACGCTGGCCTTGCCGGTCAACGTCGCGCCGTCCTGCTTGAGGTTGAAGGTGTAGTTCTGGAGGCCGCGCTGCGTTTCAAACCCGGCTTTCCAAGTGCCGGTAACGTCCGCTGCGAAGGCGGACAGCGATGCGAGCGCCAGAGTCAGGAGTGTGATGCGAATTTTCATGAGCGTGGTGGTGTTTAAGATGGAGCCAAAATCGATGACTCAGTCTTTGAACAGGAGCGGTGCGAACTGGTGGAGACTGCGTCGCCATGACTGCCATTCGTGCGCAGTATTCGGCGACTCGTAGAACACGGCGTTGATGCCGGCGTCCTTCAACGCTGCCGTGTGCGCCTTGGGATCACCTCCGCGAGTGGGGCGGTCGCCCCCCAGTTCTTTGCTGCCGTAGCTGATGAAGACGAGCTTCACCTTCTTCTTGAATGCGGCCAGGTCGGTGATGTTCGTCACCGCGATGCTGCCACCGCTGAAGACGCCGATGTGCGAAAACTTGTCGAGATGCGCCAGCGTGATGCCGCGCGTCTGCATGCCACCCATCGAGAGGCCTGCCATCGCTCGATGAGATTGCTTCGCCAGCGTGCGGAAATTTGTGTCCACATAAGGGATGAAATCCTCGGTGAGCACTTTCTCGAACGCGCTGAAGTTAAAAGAGCGTCCACCGGGGCCTGCGATCGCACGGTTGGTCGAGCCGGCTACTGCCGGCGGACCATTCGTCGGGCGGGGGCCGCCGGCGAAGGGATTGCCGCCGTACTCCATCGCGATGATAAACGGGTGGGCTTTGCCTTCGGCGATGAGATTATCCATGATGAATCCGGCGAAACCCTGGCGTCCCCAACCGGTTTCGTCCTCGCCCGCTCCATGTTGGAGATAAAGCACCGGATAGCGCTTCCGGGTGTTCTTGTCATAGCCAGGCGGCGTGTAGATGAACGCATGACGGTTGGTCTGGGTTGAGTTCGACCAATAGTGAATCTCCCGCAGTTGCCCGTGCGGCACGTTCTTTAGCGCGTAGAAGTCCGCGTCGTTGGCCGGCACTTCGACGGCGCTACCCCAGCGGCTCGAACCATAGAAATACTGGCTGTTCGGATCGGGAACCTCGGCTCCATCGATCTTGAGGGCGTAGTAGTGGAAACCTTCATCCAACGGACGAGTGTATCCATACCAAGCACCGTCCTCCCCCTTGGAGAAGTCGCTGCTGTCGCGAAACGTGCAGCCGACGCTCTTGGCATCCGGCGCTACAATGCGGAACCTAACGCGCCCCTCCGAGTTGTATTGCGGGTATTGCTTGCCCTGCTGATTGGTGGGCGCGGGCTTCCAGTCGTTGACCGGTTCCTTGGTTTGGGCCAGGCCGATCTGGCTCAAAAGAAGGGGGGTGAACGCGAAGAGCGATAGTGTGATTCTCATGGTGTGGTGGTTGATTCAAGTGATAGCGCAGAAGACCTGGTATTTTCAACGACGACTTTGCGGCAATGCGTCTGGTTGCGGTTTCCCAGCGGCGTGCAGCCCCCGAATTTCGCTGGAGCTCAAGGCGCGGCGGAAGAGGCAAAATTCGTCAATCGCGCCACTGAAATTACGGATCATAAAAGGATCGTTTTTCGGGAACCCCTGGGCGTTCCAGTTGCCCAGCTCGGCCGTGCCGATGTGGAAGGGGGGTTTGATAGTCAACGGTTTCGCGCTGACGGGCATCCCGTCAAAGTAATGGATTACCTGGCCGGTGCCCCCGTCGATCACCACGGCGAGATGGACCCACAGGCCCAATAGATCCAGTGTCAGTACAGGGGGACTGGCACAGATCTGGAATCGGCCGGGTTCCGCACCGATCGCGGTCAAGCCGAGTACCCCGTCATGGCGAATGGACCAGTGAACCGTTCCAGGCTCGAAGCCGTCGCTCATGAACAGCGAGTTGATCTGGCGGTCGAGCCCTTGCACGCGCACCCACGCGGCGAGCGTCAGCGACTCGTAGTCACCTGACATGCTCAGGCGCACTCGGTCGCTGACATTGCGGAAAGCCAGCGCGCGTTTGTCCTGCCAGCGGCCCTCGACCCATTGGCAGCCAACGATGGTCGCGTCGGGAGGCGTTTCGCTGCGGCGGCTCGCGTTGGGCAGTCGCCAATCTGAAGGGTCGGCCTGCTCGAAATCGAAGTGCACGAGCAACGACGGGTCCTCGTCGAGCCGGCTGCTCGTGGCCCGCCATTGTTCGTGGCGCAGGACCTCCGCATCCGAAGATCTTAATTGAAGATCGAAAAGCGACGCGAACGCCGCGCGGTCGGCGGCGATGGGCTGAGGTGCCTGCGATTTCTCAACCAGGACGCCGGCGCCTTCCTTCAGGCTCTGACTGCGTGCCCCGGCGGATAACTGAAATTCAACACTGCCCTGAAAGACGTGGAGCGCCGTTTGGAGGTCCTTGACCGCCACCCCAAAGACGGTGCCTAAATCGGTGACGTTCATCTCGGGAGTGCTGACCCGAAACCCTTTCGCCTGCGGCGGCACTTCGGCGATGAGCCGCCCGTTCTGGCAGATCGCTTCGTCCGGAGAGATGAGCCGCAGCTCGGCTGGCCCTTGGAGGACCAGGCGCGCTCCGCTGTAGAACACCACTTGAGCAAAGCCCGCTTTGAGTCGCAGCCAGCCTGGTTCCAGCGGCGCTCCTAGACGGGGCGGTGCATCGCCTGGCGACCATTCAGCATCCACCACGCGATCGAGCATCGCCACCGCTTGGCTGGTGGAGCCCTCGCGAGTGCCTTGCTCCCGTTGTCTCACCCCCCACCAACCAGTCGCCAGCAACATGAGGCAGGCCGCTAGGGCGATGGCCCAATTCAGCTTTCGAGCCCGCACCCGACGGGGAAATTGACGCCCGCGAACGCTCTCTGGAAGTGCGACTGCGGTTTCCAGGGAACCGGCGTCCTTGGCCTCATTCATGCCAGTGAATAGGTCCGGCTCTGAAGCTAGCCGGGAATGGAGTTCGACGCGCAGAAGGTATTGATCGCGCGCGGCCGCATCGCTGCGCAGCAGTTCATTCAACGCCCGCGCCTGCTCATCCGACACCGAGCCATGGCAGACGGCCGAAACCGCCTCGTCGAATTGGCGGGACGGAAAGGGGATGTTCATGAGGGCTTCCCTTCCGGTTTGGTCGCGCTTTCAATGCACACTTGCAGCGCCTGGCGGGCCCGCTGCAGCGTTTTGTAGGTGGCCGCGACAGTTCGTCCCGAAGCTTCCGCGAGCTTCTCGATGCCTTCGCGACAGTGGTAGTAGCCATGGACCAGCGACTGCTGCTCCTGGGGCAGCTTGTTCAAGCAGGCCTCGAGGTGCTTCAGCCGCGCATCCATTTCTGGCCGTAATTCTTCCCGACGCGCCGCCAGTTCTTCCGCCAGCCCGGCTTCCAGCAGCGCTTGCCAGCGCTGTCGGCGCTCGATCCATTGCCGGGCTTTGTTCAGCGCGAAGCGGCACGCCCAGGGTGTGAAGGGCTGGTTGGGATCATACGCGTCAAACTTCTCCCAGAGGGACAGTGCAGTCTGTTGCACGATGTCCTCGGCATCCGCGACGTTCGGGACCAACGCGGCGACATAACGAAAGATTTCCCGCTCGCTGCGCAGGAATAGCGACAGAAACCGCTGTTGGGCGGCGTTCTGATCCTCGAAGGGACGCGATGAGTCAGGCGGCATGCGTTAGGCTGTAACATCACTTCCTGCCAGTCGCGAGTTTTGGACAAAGTATCGCGATATTTTTTACCGCAGGACCGGGGGGGGCTTTGGAGGCCTTGTGGAAACGGGATCGACCGATGGGGGATCCTTATAAGATAAGTCTCCTCCTTCGAACTTGCTACCGTGAGCCCACGCGGCCTTTCCCATGAGTTAGCTCAGCAAAATCGGGCTCTCCATGAACTCTTTCCTCTCCGCGCCTCCGCGAGCGATTTCGGCTGTCCTTTGGAGTCAGGGGAGGGATCTTTTCTCGCGGAGGCGCGGAGAGCGCGGAGGAAGAGTTTTGCCCACGGAACACACGGAGTCGGAGGTGTGCCCACACCTGACAGCAGCCGTGCCTTCGCCTCGGCGGTGGTTGCTGCTAGCGCTTGGTCAGCTCAAAGGTATCGAACAGCCGTCCTTCGATGTCGTAGGCCTTGAATTGGATGGTGCGGTCGTGCACTGCAGCGACACAATAATGATGGCCCCGGGCGACGTGCAGGGTGAACCACGTACGTTGAGGACCGGCTTGTTCCAATCCGCCGCCGCCACCCCCGCTGACGATGTAGCGCACGCCCTTTTTCTGATGGATGCTCATCCGCAAAATAGGCCAGGTGCGTTCATAGCTGTGCACATGTCCGGCTAAGGCGATGTCGACCCCGTATTTCTCGTACAATGGCACGAGGCGCTGCACGTTTGTGTCCCCATACGTGAAGGGCGGGGCAGGGCGCCCCTTCCAGTGATCGCCATAATCATTTTCATCTGAGCTGAACGCCGGGTGATGATGCGCCGTGAACTTCCAGGTGGCCCGCGAGGAGGCCAAAGCCTTCTCCAGCCAGCGGTATTGCTCGCTGCCTTCGCCGCAGTCCTTGTTCGAGTCGATCATGAAGAACTGCGCGTTCCCAACAGTGAACGTATAATAGTACTCGGGCGGCGGCAGGTGAAAATAGTCGTAGTACCAGTGGGCATTGCGCTCGTGATTGCCAATCACCGGCTGGAGGGGCACGTGGGCGGTGAGCGCTGCCATTGGAGCGAAAAGGTCTTGCACCCACTGGTGCTTGGCATGGCCGTCATCCACTACGTCCCCGCAATGGATGACGACATTGGGGCGATGGCTGAAAATTCCTTCCGCGCAACGGCGGGTGACATCGGGATTGCGCTGCGTATCGCCGATGATGCCGAAACTCCACGGCGTCCGGGTGTCGGGAAACGTTTGCAGAGTCTGGATATCGCTTCGGGCCACATTACCCTCGGCGTCCAGGCAGGTCACTCGATAGAAGTAGTGCGTGAACGGCTTAAGCCCGCTTAAGGTGACGCCATGGATGGTTTTGCGTGCGTCGTCTGCTGCGCGCAAGCGCAGTGGCTGGCGCTCTCCGTATTCCACCAGAAAACTCGCCGGCTGCGTCGTTTCAGCCATGATCGTCATGCTCTGCGTGCCTCCCGCTTGCAGGTAGGGCTTGACGACAAAGCGCAGGGACTCATTGATCGATGCTCTCCAGGCCAGCAACCCGGCGTTGCGCCGGGCGACTGCCGCAATTTCTTCAGCGCTCAAGGCCCGTCCATAGAGCTTGATTTCGGAGAAGCCTCCATCCATCGGATGGAGCTCGTTGTCATCTACGTAGGCCCCTAGTGCCAGACGGCCCTTCTCGGGATAGAGAATTTCCCCTGATTGGGCGTTTGTCTCACTTTCTAGGCGACCGTCGACGTAAAGCCGCATGCTTGCTCCATCATAAGTCCCGGCCACGTAGTGCCACTGCCCGAGACCGATCCTGGTTTGAGCAGCCAGACGCGTCAGGTTTCCATCGCCGTCATCCGCACCCTTGGTGGAGAGAGAAAAGGTGAACGCCTTCTGGTTAAAGCCCAGCACCCAGCCTTTTTCGTAGTTGCCGTTGTCCTGGGTGAATCCGGCTATGCCTCCATTCGCCTGGAGCTCATTCAACGTCACCCATGCCGTGATGGTGAATTCACGCCGTGGCAGTGAAGACACAGCATCGCTGTCGCTGGCCACCAGCAACCAGTCCGAGAATCCATCGCACCGCATCGCTTGGGCAGGTCCCACATTGGTGATCACAGGTGCCCCGAACACCCGCGCCGAAGCGTGCCCGGTCACATCCGGCCAACGGCCTTGCGCCATCGAATGGACTCCGGTGGCAAAGTGCCAGAGCAGCCGGTCCTCTGGCGGGTTCTGATGGCAAAACGCGATTCGGCTGCCCAGTGCAAGCCATAAGCCAATAACTGTGCCGATAGCCCGGGTGGACACCATCGGCGAACACATGCGGAACATTGACATATCTGCCCAGCAGCATAGAAACCTCCGCCGACAGAGCCAGCCTAATCCTACGAGTGGCTCGATTCATGACCCACTGCTCGTTCACCACCAGGATGAATCACACTGTCCAAGACGGATGCTGAGAATGGCGCTTCGAAAGGGACTTGCGCGCTCGCTCCTCCGCTGGAAGGGATGAGTCTAGTCAGTTCCACGGACACCGCCCTCACATCAATGAGTCATTGTGACATTGTCATGCCGACGAAGATTTACCTCGCAGTTGCTCGGAGCATCGGTTACCAGATCGCCTTAGTCGCTTGATGTTCCACGCGACGAACCTCCTGGGCGAACGGAAATCACCGGCAACCACTACAGGCCTCAAACCTCGACAATTTCATGCAACGTAATTTATTTGTCCCGATCGCAGCCTTTTTGCTGTGGTGCCTGTCGGCACCGGGTGCCCGCGCCGCCCAAGCCTTCGCGCCGGCCGGAACTCCACTGGATTCGAGGCACAATTACACCTGGAACCGGATGAGCACGATCAATGTGTTCAGCGGTCAGACCGTGCCGTTCATCGCCTACCAGTTCAGCACGTTCGGAGCGCCGGCGGGAAATTATACGTTCACGATGAACACGATCGGGTTCCGCGGGACGATTAACCTGTACCAAGGCTCCTTCGACCCCACTCAACCAGGGGTTAACTTCTGGGCCAATGGCGTTGTCGCAGGCGCACCCGGTACCGTCACGTGGACCCAACCGTTGGTCGCCAATTCCATTTTTGAGGTCGTGTTCAGCGCCGCGAACACCGGGGATGCCGGCACCTATTCCGCGAGCATCTCGGGGCCGGGCAATATCACCATCACTCCCATCCCGACCACCCAGATACGCTTTGGACCTTTGGATGCCACGATTGCATCCGGGAATTCGGCCGACTTGAAGGTGTACGGCGTCGGTCCGCTCCCGCACACCTGGCAATGGTTCGGAGGACCACGTGGCAATACAGCGCTGCCCATCGCCGGGGCCACCACGCCCAACTACAACACCGGACCGCTTATCAACAGCACGAGCTACTGGGTCCGTGTGGCGGGCGCGGGCGGTTCGGTGACGAGTCGCACGGTGAACGTCACGGTAACCGGCAATCCGAACGCGAATTATTCCGGCGCATTGACGCCGGGAGGCTGCACCTTGCAGAACGGAGATCTGTTTGCCGTCCAGCGTTTCCAGATCCAGCAGCAAGGCAACTACGTGTTCACCACCCCGCCTGGTTTCACACTCACCACCTACCAGGGCGCCTTTGATCCTCAGCAGCCCAACGCCAACCGATGGGGGTTGTTGAATGGGAACTATGCCGTCGGCACTTTCGAACTCGTCATCAGTCGGCCGAGTCCGGGAGGTGCCTTCTCCGGTGCGATCGGAGGTGGCCCTTCCATCGTGAACTTACTCCCATCCCTGCCTCCGCAATTTCTGTCGAGCCCGCTCGACACGACCATCCTATCAGGCCAGACCGCAACCTTGGCAGTGTCGGCCACCTGCGGTTCTCCTTTCTCCCTTCAGTGGTATCGCGGACGATCGGGGGACATCAGCAACCCCATCGCGGGAGCCAACGGGTTCACCTTCACGACTCCTGCATTGACGGCGAACACCCCCTACTGGGTGCGAATGGTTACTCCCACAGTGACAAACAACTCCGGTGAGGCAACGGTCTTTGTCGGCACCAGTCCGATTCAGCAGGCTGGTGCGCTGACAGCTTGCGACCGGACATTCATTCGGCCGAGTTCGGCTGGCGTCTCGAGCGGCCAGAGCTGCTTCTATAAGACATTCGTTTATCGCGCGTCCGCCAGCGGTTCATACACCTTCTCGCTCTCCACCGTCGGCTTCGCTGGGCGCTTGCAACTCTATGAAGCCATCTTCCAGCCGGACAATCCCCTCGTCAACCTCAGTGCACTGGGTGCGGATTCCCTTACCCTCAATCAGAACGCAAGCCCCAACTTCTATTACCTCGTCGTCAGCGGCTCCAGTGCCGGTGAGGTGGGCACCTTCAATGTCAGCGTCAGCGGACCTGGGTTGGTGACCCTGTATCCCGCCCCGGTGATTACCAGCCAGCCGGCCAGTACGAACATCATCCGTGGCCAGAAGGCCACACTTCTGGTCGGCGGGACTACTGCCGGCGTTTCCTATCAATGGTACGCGGGCTCGTCCTGTGGGAACAAGTTTCCCATCTCCGGAGCCACCACGAATCCTTTCGTCACGCCTAGCCTGAACGCCACTACCAACTATTGGGTGGAGCTCACTTCCCCGGGCGGCTACGTCTTCAGCTCGCCCGCCACGGTCGAAGTCCTGAACCTGACCCCGCCTGTGGCGGTAACGACAGCAGCTACGAATGTCTTCTCTGATGGAGCGGCCTTCACCGGCACTTTGCATCCCGGAGGGGTCCCGACGATCTATTTCTTCCAGTACGGGCTCACCCGGAGCTACGGCAGTTCCTCGGTGCCCGGCGAGTTAGGGCCGGACATTTTTAAGGCAGTGCCTGTGCAGATCGCAGTCCCCGACCTGAAACCCGCCACGGTCTATCATTATCGTTTGGTCGCTGAGAACAGACTTGGCGCCAGCGCCGGGCAGGACATCACCTTCACAACCCCACCCTTGCTGATCGAGTTGCAGCCCGCCAGCGCGGCCTCCTGCCTGGGCGAAAGCGTCCGATTCGAAGTGCGTGCCAATGCGGCGGCCGCGAGCTACCAATGGCAGCGGCGCAGTCCGGGCGCCGGTGCCTTTGTCAATCTGCCGGGAACCGCCGAAGGATTCGTCCTGAACACTCCACCTGTTTCGGCGGCCGACGACGGCGCCGAGTACCGTGTCATCGTGACGGTCGGAACTGTGAGCGTCACCAGCTCTATCGCCTCTCTTTCCATCATCGCCGTGGTTTCCCCCACGGCCACCTACGACTTCAATTCTGGTCTGCCGGCCGGCACTGCCATCTACGGCAGCGCCGCTCTGGATGCTGGCACGGGAGTCCTCGAATTGAACCAAAACATGGGCGACCAGTATGGGAGCTTCCTTACCTCGGATCTTGCTCCCGGACGTCTCGTTCGCGGGTTCGCCGCCAACTTCAAGCTGCGCATTCAGCCGGGCACATTCCCTCCGGCGGATGGTTTCAGTTTCAACTGGGCGACCGATCTCCCCAACGGAATCTTTCTCGGCGGCGAGGAAGGTGATGGCGGCGGGTTGCGCGTGAATTTTGACACCTTCGACAATGGCTTCGGCGAGGCTCCGGCCATCGACGTCAAATGGGGCGACGATGTCATTGCTCATTACGCGACCGACTTGGACTTCCTGCCTGGTTTTAACGGTGACTTTGCCGATGTGGCTATCCGTCTCAACGCCGATGCCACGCTCGACGTCAGTTACCGATGCCGCCCTATCTTCACACGATTGCCCGTGCGCGGCTATACCCCGCTGCTCAACGCGCGCTTCGGCATTGGGGCCCGTACGGGTGGCCTGTGGGAGTCTCACGGTCTTGACGATTTCGCCGTGGAAGTCTACTCCGATCCTACGAACGGCGTGGCGCGCATCACCAAGGTCGCAACTCAGTCTCCCAACGGCGTTCTGATCACCGGCACCGGACCGGCCAATGCGAACATCGCGATCGAGGCCTCGACTGATTTGGTGCTCTGGCGCTACCACTCCATCGTCGCTGCTGATGCCTCCGGCGTCTGGCAACTTTCTGAACCAAACAGTATCGCGCCACCCTACCGTTTCTACCGCGCGGTTTCGGCCCAACAATTGCCCCCCGGCCTTATCAACTGGTGGCCGGCGGATAACAATTATGCGGACAGCTTCGGTGGTATTCTCGGCACGCCCGTCAATGACCTGGGATTTGCAGACGGCCAACGAGGCCAAGCCTTTGGCTTCGACGGGGTCAGCAAATTGCTCTCCTTGGGTGGGGTACCTGTGCCGGTGCCATGGACGGCCTGTTTTTGGGTCCGACGTCAGGATGCCGTTGATGCTTCGTCCGCTCTCCTCGCTGACGACTTCACCAGCCTCAAGCTGGAGCAATTTGCCAGCCCCTCGCGCGTGGTCGGCTTCACGCAGTTCGGTGTGGCCGACTATTACTTCGCCCACACCGTTCCGGCGAATACCTGGACCCACGTTGCCTTCGTTGGCACTTCGGATAGCACGTCCCTCTATTTTAATGGCAGTCACATGGAAACCCTGCCGGCCAGTATTAGCCTCCCTCGTGGAATCCTTGGTGCGCGGACGACCCTTGGTGACAAACTCAATGGCCTGCTGGATGAGATCACCTTGTTCAACCGCGCTCTGACACCTGCGGAAATCGATCAGGTCCGCAACGTCACCCGTGGTCCCTAGCCGGCCGTCGGACTTAGCCTGTCGTTCTGCGGGGTGCCCGCCCACGCTGGCATCCCTGATCCCCAGGAGTGCGTTTGTCTGTTCGTTGAAAATCAAGCGCTTGAGAAGAGATTCAGGCTGGTTCAACGGGGTTGCATTCCCGTCCATTCGCTTCTGATTCGGCGTCTGAGATTCAACTGGATTAGGTTGGATGCTGAAGATTTGTCCTATCCGCAGAGAAATCTCGCTTTTATCCTGATGGGCGCATCCGCTGAAGATTGCGGAACGTCCCGGCTCAAAACCGGCCAGCGAGTTGCCGTTAACGTTCATGAATGACAAAGCCAACCGGGAAGTGGCTGTGTTCGCAGCAGCACGCGAATTGCCGCCCGAGGAGCGTGCGGCCTTCCTAGCACGTGAATCCGGCGACGACCTGGCGTTTCGCGCACGGGTCGATGCCCTGCTGCGCGCCGATTTGGAGGCGGGCAAGTTCATGGAACAGCCGCCGATGGATCCCGGGTTTAGGAACCTTCACCCGATTGGAGAGAAACCAGGGGACCGGATTGGCCGCTATAAGCTGTTGCAGCAAATCGGGGAGGGGGGTGCCGGGGTAGTGTTCATGGCCGAACAGGAGGAGCCCGTTCGACGTCGCGTCGCCCTGAAGATCATCAAGCCGGGTATGGACACGAAGAGCGTCATCGCCCGCTTCGAGGCAGAACGGCAGGCGCTGGCGCTGATGGATCATCCGAATATCGCCAAAGTGTTTGATGCCGGAGCGACTGAGTCCGGCCGGCCGTTTTTCGTCATGGAATTGATCCGCGGCACCAAGATCACCGAATACTGCGATGAGAATTCGTTGACCACCGAGGAGCGTCTGGGGCTGTTCGTACAAGTGTGTCAGGCGGTGCAGCATGCCCACCAGAAGGGCATCATTCACCGCGACCTCAAGCCTTCGAATATCCTGGTTACGGGTACGGTGGAGGGACAGCCGCTGCCCGTAGTGATTGATTTTGGAATCGCCAAAGCGACCACCAATCAGCGTTTAACCGATAAGACGCTGTTCACCGCGTTTGAGATGCTCATTGGCACTCCGGCCTACATGAGCCCCGAACAGGCTGCCCTCTCCAGTGCGGATGTGGACACACGGACCGACATCTACAGCCTCGGCGTGCTCCTCTATGAAATGGTGACCGGCTCCACGCCGTTCGATGGTGCGGCGCTGTTGAGGTCCGGTCTCGATGAAATCCGCCGAGTGATCCGCGAAGTCGAACCCGCTCGCCCTTCGACACGCCTGAGTACCATGGTGGCGGCCGATCTCACAACGGTCGCTCAGCGTCGACGATCCGAGCCGCCGCATCTCATCCGGTCCGTACGTGGGGATCTGGATTGGATTGTGATGAAGTCGCTCGATAAGGATCGCACGCGTCGCTATGAAACCGCCAATGGGCTGGCTCTCGATGTCAAACGCTTCCTGGCCAACGAGACTGTTTCGGCGCGGCCCTGCAGCAAGCTGTATAAGTTCAAGAAGGCGATCCAGCGGAACAAGTTGCTCTCCGTGGGCATCGGCATTATTGCCGTGCTCGTCGTGGCGAGCCTGGCGATGGTGACCGCTTCGCTACGCAACGAACGACAGGCGCGGCTGAAGGCGCAGACCGAGGAGGCACGAAGCCGGCAGGCGACCCGCTTTCTCAAGAACATGCTTGAGGGGGTTGGGCCATCCGTGGCTCGGGGCAGGAACACCGAGATGCTCCGCGAGATTCTGGACAAGACGGCGCAGCAGATCGGCGAGCAGTTGGGCAACCAGCCGGCGGTGGAGGCGGAGATGCGAAGCCTGATCGGCCGGCTCTTCCTGGAGATCGGGAATTATGAAGGCGCGGAGGCCATGGCGCGTCGGGGCCTGGCCCTCTACCGCGGGCTTGCCGGTCCAGCCAGCGCCGAAGCAGCCTCCGCGCTTAACGATCTGGGGATGGCGCTGTGGAAGCAAAGGAAACTGGCCGAAGCCGAAGTCGCGTATCAGGAGGCTCTCGACATCCGCCAGCAGCGGTTCGGACGCGACCACGCAGATGTGGCCTCAACGCTCAACAACCTGGGCGCGGTGTATCGACGTCAGAAGAAACTGCGCGAGTCGGAGGATCTTACCCGTTTGAGCCTGCAGATCCGTCGACGGCTCTTCGGAAACGAGCATCTCGACGTGGCTGATTCCCTGAGGAACCTCTGCATAATCCTGGCAGAACGCGGCCAGCGTGCGGAGGCCGAGGACGCTGCGCGAGAAATGCTGGCCATGCGCCGTCGTTTGCTGGGCAACGATCATCCATTGGTCGCGGGAGCGTTGGCCGATCTGGCGTGGGTGGTGGGGGACGAATCCACGGAGGCGGAAGCGCTGGAGACCGAGGCGTTTGGCATTCAGAGGAAAGTTTTAGGTGATGATCATCCTGATGTGGCCAAATCCATCTACCTGCTCGGCGAGCGCAGGCGGCGAAACGGCGATGTCCCGGAAGCCCATGCCATATTGAACGCCGCCCTCTCCATTCAACGTAAGCTGTTGGGCGACGATCATCCGGATGTGGTGGCCACGCTGATTGGCCTGAGCTCCGTGCTCGAGAAGGAAGGGGACTGGTTGGAGGTCGAGAGAGTCCGGCGCCAGAGTCTGGAACTGATACGCCAGCGATACGGGGATGAAGACCCTCAAACCGTTGCGGAGACAGAAGGGCTCGTCCGTGCCCTGCGTGAGCAGAAGAAGCTCGCAGAGGCAGAACGGATGCTTTCGCTAGCACTCACGCCGTCCTTGCTGAGCAAGCCGGCCAGCGTCCCCCTGCTGGTCCAGCGGGCTGATCTCCGGGGACGCCAGGGCTTATGGCATGAGGCTGCAGCCGACGTGATGCTGTGTGTCCAACATCAGCCGGGGGAGCACTATTATTATCACATGCTCGCTCCGCTGCTGGTCGTCACCGGCGACCTGAAGGCCTACGAGCAGCTGTGCCAGCAGATTGTCGCCACGTTCCCCCACACCGAGAATCCCTATTGGGCGCAGCGGATGGCGATGGATTGTCTGCTGCTGCCCGCCAGCGGCGTGGATTTGCAGCGGATGGACCGGCTGGCTGACATCGCGATCAGCCGGGGCAGCGGGGAGACAGCCTCCTTGCCGCATTTCCAAGTCTCCAAAGCCATGTCCACCTACCGCCTGGCGCGCTATGCCGAGGCCATCTCTTGGGCCGAAAGGGCGCTCGCCGGTTCTTCGGACTACGCCGGCGCCCACGCCTGCGCGGTTCTCGCGATGGGAAACTGGCACCTTGGGCGACCGGCGGAAGCGCGCGCCTTGCTCGCGAAGGGGGAGGCACTGGCCCCGCATATCTCTCCGGAGCACGGGCTGGAGAAATTTGGCTCCTCCTGGACAGCCAGGTTGATGGCTCGCATCGCATTGGACGAAGCGCAAACTCTGCTCCACTCAACTCCGCCTGGGAATAACGTCAAGAGACTGTAACACGAATGTCATTGCCACTCTCATCCGCAGTGCAATCCTCATGCGTGAATATGAGCGACGCCACGCTGTTGCTGAGCGCGATCGAGGATGGCGATCCCAGAGCCGCCGATCAGTTGCTCGATCTCCTTTACGAGGAGCTGAGACGTCTGGCGGCTTACAAAATGGCTCAGGAGGCGCCGGGTCATACCCTCCAACCCACGGCGTTGGTCCATGAAGCCTGGTTGAAGCTGATTGGCACGGGTGACCGAAAGTTCCAAAATCGTGCGCATTTCTTCTCCGCCGCCGCCGAGGCCATGCGTCGGATCCTCATCGATCGGGCCAGGAGGCGTCAAACCCAGCGACACGGCGGCCAGTATGAACGGGTGGAACTTCACGAAACGGGACTGGTGGCTCCCGCCGATGACGATCAGTTGCTGGCCATCAATGAGGCGCTCGAAACATTGGTGCGAGAACATCCGGTCCAGGCTCAAGTGGTGAAGCTCCGCTACTTTGGAGGGCTGACCAATGAGGAAATCTCAGCGACGCTGAATCTTTCCGTTTCGACCGTCAAAAATTATTGGGCCTTCGCCCGTGCCTGGCTGTTCGACGCTATGCGTAGGGGCCGTTAGATTATCCTTTCGTCACCGCCACGCTCCCCCTGATGGCGCGGGCGGTCTCCGGGCCGGGGATTGGAGCCGCCTGCCTCTCCAACGACGTGCCAGCCCCAGATTCTCTTTCCCCCGTCGAGGATGAGCCTCCCTTCAGCTGCATAAACATTTTTTGTCCTGCCTTGGCCTTTCTGGCGGAGAATCTCGCCTTACTTAGTGAACGCGATCGTCGATGCGACTCGCGGTTGTGGAACCCGATGCAATTCGAAACCCCCAGCTCTATCTAACTATGCCCACGATGACGACCAGGGACGGTACCACGATCTACTACAAGGATTGGGGCCCAAGGAACGGCCCCGCCATCACCTTCAGCCATGGTTGGCCGCTGTCGGCCGACGCTTGGGAATCGCAGATGTTTTTCCTGGCTTCGCACGGTTACCGCTGCATCGCGCATGATCGGCGTGGGCACGGTCGTTCCAGTCAGCCGTGGGACGGCAATCACATGGACCAATACGCTGATGACTTGCAGGAACTCTTCGAGAAGCTCGATCTGAAAGCGGCCATGATGGTGGGTCATTCGACGGGCGGCGGGGAAGTGGCGCGGTTCATTGGTCGGCATGGCACCAAGCGCGTCGGCAAGGCCGTTCTGATGGGCGCGGTGCCCCCGATTATGTTGAAGACAACGAACAACCCTGGCGGTCTGGCGCTGGAGGTGTTTGACGGCTTTCGCCGCGCTTACCTCGAGGACCGCGCGCAATTCTTCTTAGATGTTGCCAGTGGTCCCTTCTTCAACTTCAACCGTCCCGGCGCGAAGATTTCACCAGGGCTGATTCAGTCGTGGTGGAGGCAAGGGATGATGTGCGGGCATAAGAATGGGTACGACTGCATCAAGGCCTTTTCCGAAACCGACTTCACCGATGACCTCAAGAAATTTGATGTGCCGACGCTCGTGATCCACGGCGACGATGATCAGATCGTTCCCGTTGAAGCGTCAGCGCGGTTGTCGGTTAAGCTGATCAAAAATGGCGCTCTCAAGATTTACCCGGGCGGCTCGCATAGCCTGGGTGATACGAGCAAGGAGCAGCTCAATCAAGATCTGCTCGATTTCGCAAAGTCCTAGAACCTGCAACCCCTCCCCCCACCCACTACCAACATGAACTCAAACAAACTTTCGGGCAAAGTCGCCATTGTCACCGGCGCGTCGAAAGGTATCGGCGCAGCGATCTCCCGGCATCTCGCAGCGGAAGGCGTTTCCGTCGTGGTTAACTACGCTTCCAGCAAGGCCGGCGCTGATAAGGTCGTCGCCGACATCACTGGCGCCGGCGGCAAGGCGATGGCCGTGCAGGCCGACGTTGCAAAGAAGGCTGAGATACAGCGTCTGTTCACGGAGACAAAGAAGGCATTTGGTCGCCTTGACATCCTGGTTAACAATGCCGGGATTTACGAGTTCGCGCCTCTGGAAAACGTCTCCGAAGAACTCTTCTACAAGCAATTCAACCTAAATGTGCTGGGGTTGATACTTACAACTCAGGAAGCACTTAAATACTTCGGACCCGAAGGCGGAAGTGTCATCAACACCAGCTCGATTGTCAGCACGTGGGGCACGCCGGGTGGCGCGGTCTATAGTGCTACCAAAGCGTCGGTGGACGCAGTGACCCGCTGCCTTGCCAAGGAGCTTGCGTCGCGCAAAATCCGCGTTAACTCCGTTAATCCTGGCATGGTTGAAACGGAGGGCACCCACACGGCGGGAATCACGGGGAGTGACTTTCGCAAGCAAACGGAAGCCGCTACTCCTTTGGGCCGTATCTGCCTGCCGGAGGACATCGCGCCGGCTGTTGTCTTTCTGGCCGGCTCCGATTCGGCGATGATCACGGGCGAATCCCTCTTCATCACCGGGGGATTTCGTTGAGACCACGAACCCGAGCTCCCTCTTTAACAGCCTCCAGGAAGTCTCCACCCCCTTGAACCATGAACGACCGACCAGCCATTGTCTTGATCCACGGCCTGTGGGTGACTCCCAGCAGCTGGAGAAACTTCAAAAGCCGTTTCGAGGAGCTCGGATACCAGGTGATCGCATCCCCCTGGCCTGGCATCAATCAGGACGTCGAGGCCATGCGGCGAAATCCATCGGGATTATATGGCATCGGAATCGAAGAAGTGCTGGCCCACTATTCGAAGATCATTCTCCGCCTGCCCGAACCGCCGATTATCATGGGGCATTCCTATGGCGGACTCATCACACAGTTGCTCCTTGATAAGGGGCTGGGTGCTGCGGGGGTGGCGATTGATTCCGTGCCGCCGAAGGGAATTATCGTGTTGCCGCTTTCAACTTATCTCGCGTTGACGCCCGCCTTGCTGCAGCCCGGCACGTTTAGGAGAACGTTCCTCTTTAGCTTCACGCAGTGGTGGAGGGTATTTGCCAACACGCTGTCCGAAAGGGATGCCCGTCAGGAATACGAACGCGAAGTCATTCCCGCCTCGGGGCGTTCTATTTTCCAGGCGGCTCTGTCCAACGTTACCCCGAATTCCCACGCGACCATCGACTTCACCAACAGTGCCCGCGCCCCGCTGTTGCTGGTCGGTGGTGAGAAAGACGTCATTATGCCAGCGGCGCTCAATCGGAAGAACTTCTCGAAATACCGATCGAGCTCAGCCGTCGTCGAATACCGGGAATTCTCCAATCGGAGCCACTACATCATCGCGGAGAAGGGGTGGGAGGAAGTCGCCGATTACTCACTCAACTGGGCCGTGGCCCATGCGAAGCAACCCTCGACTCCAGCTTCGAGCACAGTTCAGCTCTGACCATCTCCTCGCCCGTTCTCACAAAAAACCAAGCCATAGAAAGGAAAAGTAATATGCCGAGCTATCACAAACTATATACCGCACACGACAGCGCTGTCGTGTTCATTGACCATCAGCCACAGATGACCTTTGGCGTGTCGAACATCGACCGCGCCACACTGATCAACAACGTCACGCTCCTGGCGAAAGTGGCCAAGGAATTTCAGGTGCCCGCCATTCTCTCTTCGGTAGAGACGGAGTCCTTCAGTGGCTACATCTGGCCGCAACTCCTGGATGTGTTCCCGGGTCAGGAAGTCGTCGAGCGGACGTCGATGAACGCGTGGGATGATGCGGGTTTTCGGCGCGCCGTCGAGGCCACCGGCAAGAAGAACATTCTGTTGACCGGGTTGTGGACCGAGGTGTGCGTCGCCTGGCCGGCCATCGAGATGTTGGGGGCGGGATATAACATTTACGTCGTCGAAGACTGCTGCGGCGCCACCTCTCAAGTCGCCCACGAGGCCGCGCTGTCGCGGATGGTTCAGGCCGGTGCCATCAGGCTCACCACCATTGCCGCACTGCTTGAATGGCAGCGCGATTGGGCCCGACGTGAGCATTACGATGCCCTGATGCGCTTGATCAAGCAGCAAGGTGGGGCTTATGGCGCGGGAGTGGAATACGCCTACACCATGGTCCACAAGGCGCCGCAGTCGGCCCAGAGACCGCAGGTCGTCCCGACGAAAGGCGGCCACTAATCCCGGGAGAACGTCGGCGCGGGTGGGTGAAACCCACTCGCGCGCAGGTCTTAATCGGGAGGCCTATCGTATGCCCATACATGTTGCCATCAGCCGTCGTGTGAAGCCTGGATGCGAGACTCAGTTTCAGGAAGCGCTCCGTGACTTCTTTCAGGCGTCATTTGCCCACGACGGTGTGATGGGGGCCACCATGATTGTGCCACCCCCAGGCTCCGACTCGCGAGAGTTTGGTATTCTGCGCACATTCGCCAATGAGCAGGACCGCGACGCCTTTTACTCCTCGTCCCTCTTTAAGAACTGGGAGAGAAGGTGCCAGCCGTTGACGGAATCGAATTCCTGGACGCACCGCTCATTGCACGGGTTGGAGGCCTGGTTTCGCTCTCCGCATCTCCCGCCGCCGAAGTGGAAGATGGCCGTCGTAACCTTTTTAGGGGTGTTTCCGGTGGCCATGGCCCTGAATCTCATCCTGGGTCCCGTCATCCGATCTTGGCATTTTGTCATAGGCAGCGCGGTCTTCAATGGTTGTGTGGTGGCCATTCTGACCTGGGTGGTGATGCCTTGGGTGACGCGGCTATTGCACGGTTGGTTGCATCCACGTAACGAACCATCACCCCCTTAACGTGAACCGCAACCCATCACGACGTCGATTCATGAAGGTCACCGCGGCCGCGCTGACCGGGACTTTGGGAGGCTGTATTATGAAAAGTAACAAGAAAAGGCAGGCGGATTTGATTTTGCGGGGTGGTCGGGTGTCGACTCTCGATCCAAATAGACCCGGGGCCACCAGCCTGGCGGTTAAAGACGGTCGCATTGTGGGCTTAGACGACGACGCGGACTACGAACGCGGGCCCCATACGAAGGTGATCGACCTCGGTGGACGTCGGGTCATCCCGGGCCTTAACGACTCCCATCTGCACGTCATTCGAGGGGGATTGAACTTCAATATGGAGCTGCGGTGGGACGGTGTCCCTTCCTTGGCGGACGGATTGCGGATGCTTAAGCAACAAGCCCAACGCACGCCGCCAGGACAATGGGTTCGAGTCGTCGGGGGCTGGAGTGAGTTTCAATTCTCCGAGCGTCGGATGCCAACGCTTGAGGAGATCAATGCCGCCGCGCCGGAGACTCCGGTGTTCATCCTGCACTTGTATTGTCGGGCGCTCCTGAATCAAGCGGCTTTGCGCGCTTGCGGTTATACCAAGGACACCCCCAATCCGCCCGGGGGCGAGATTCAGCGCGACCATCGCGGCAATCCGACCGGCCTGCTCATCGCGCGGCCGAACGCCACCATTCTTTACGCTACACTTGCCAAGGGACCGAAGCTTCCGCCCGAACATCAGTTGAACTCGACGCGTCACTTCATGCGCGAATTGAACCGGCTTGGACTCACAAGTATCATAGATGCGGGCGGCGGTTTTCAGAATTACCCCGACGACTACGCCATTATCAACCAACTTCACCAGCGCGGCGAGCTAACCCTCCGCATCGCCTACAATCTATTTACACAGAAGCCGAAACAGGAGAGGGAGGACTTCGCACGCTGGATCAAGATGACGGGCCCGGGTAAAGGCGATGATTTCCTCCGCTGCAATGGCGCGGGGGAAATGCTCGTGTTCAGCGCCGCCGACTTTGAGGACTTTCTGGAACCACGACCTGAACTGGACACGACGCTGGAGCGAGAGTTGAAGGACGTCGTATCCATGTTGGCCGCGAACAAATGGCCATTCCGCCTACACGCGACCTACGATGAAAGCATCACGCGATTCTTGAGCGTGTTCGAGGAAGTCAATCGGGATGTTCCGTTCATGGGCTTGAACTGGTTCTTCGATCACTGTGAGACCATCTCGGAACGCAACCTCGAGCGCGTGAGGGCGCTGGGCGGAGGCATCGCGGTGCAACATCGCATGGCTTATCAGGGGGAGTATTTTATGGAGCGCTATGGCAAAGCGGCAGCCGAACACACGCCACCTGTTCGAAGGATGCTGGACCTGGGCTTGCCCGTGGGCGCAGGTACCGACGCGACGCGGGTCGCCAGCTATAACCCGTGGGTAACACTTTACTGGCTCACCACGGGAAGGACGGTGGGTGGGGTCCCGATGTATCCGGAGAAGAACTGCCTCAGTCGCGAGGAGGCGTTGCGGCTGTTTACGTTGGGCAGCAGTTGGTTTTCGACGGAGAGTGGGAAGAAGGGAGCAATTGCCGTCGGCCAGTTGGCTGACGTGGTTGTGCTCAGCGACGACTATTTCTCCGTTCCCGACGACCAGATCAAAGCCATCGAATCAGTGCTCACGGTTGTGGATGGAAGGATCGTTCACGCGACAGGCGAGTTTGCGCCTCATTCTCCGCCAGCGATTCCAGTCTTGCCCGAGTGGTCGCCGGTGAAGGTTTTTGGCGGTTATGGCGCCCCTTTGGATACTCGCAAGTCCGCTCGTTTTGGGGTTCCGGTGCCAGCGCACCAACACAACTCAACCTGTCACGAACACGGCTGCTCGCATGCCGCGCATCAACTTTTGGCCGGCGTCGAAGCTGCCCGGAACCGCTACGGTGGGTTCTTCGGTCTGGGTTGTGATTGCTCCGCCTTCTGATTATGAAATCGAAGCTCCACCCGACCAGGAATGATCTAAGCGAGATGATTCGCCGCGAGATGATTGATTTGCTCAACCAGAATCTAGCCGACGTGCTGGACTTCGGTCTGCAAAGCAAGCAAGCGCACTGGAATGTGAAAGGCCCGCACTTCATCGCGTTGCACGAACTTTTCGACCAGATCGCGGAGGAGGTTGAGAAATTCAGCGATGATATCGCGGAACGTGCCGTGGCGTTAGGGGGCTCCGCGCGGGGAACGGTTCAGATCATTGCGACCCACTCGCGACTCCCCATGTATCCGGTCAACGCTATCTCTGGTAAAGCGCACATCGAGGCGTTGTCGCGCGGGTTGGCCACAGTTGGCGCAGCCGTTCGCGCCGCCACCGAGACCGCCTCCAAAGCTGGGGATGCGGACACGGCCGATTTGTTCACCGGGATTTCGCGCGGCGTGGATAAGTTGCTCTGGATGGTCGAAGCGCATGTGCAGTCGCGGGACTGAGCTCTTTAGGTACCCAACGTTACGTCGGCGGCCGTTCGAGTTATTACGAAGTCCTGCAGGCACAGCAGGAACTTTATCCGACTCAACGCGCGCATGTGCAAGCGCGGGTGGGCGAGTTGGTCGCCATCGTTCAACTTTACAAGGCGCTCGGTGGCGGTTGGCAGCAGCAGCGCAATTGACAGCGGTTTGAACAGCGCTTCACTCCGGGGGTCTTGGGTTCTCGTCTAGCGTGGCCTCTGGGATCAGCATGGACGACTGTAACGAGGGTTCGAGGGCTAAGTCACCCGCGGATCTGAATCCAATGCGGGGTTGGGGGCGTGTGGGTAGTCCACCGGCCGATACTTGATGGCAAGCTCGGGCGTCGCTCGGCGTGTCTGTCCTTCGAGCCGCGACGTCAGCGCACGGTCGAGAATGCCGGTGGTGAGTAGGGTTCGCTCCACGGGATACTGGGGTCGGCCCGTATGGATCATCCGTTCGATTCCCTTCAGCAGGTAGGCGAAATGAGGATGTCGGGGCTGGGTGCGCTCGTCAAAACGGATGACGAACGGCTGAGTCTGACCTCGAACGCGTGTCGCCACTGCGGTGCCTTGTGCAAACCCGGGCAGCATTAACACCGCCGCCGGCAGCCCATCACGATATTGGAACCGAAACAAGGTGGCTTCGGCGCAGCGTCGAACATCGGTATCAGCCGCATGGGGAGTGATCGCCAAGGCGGCATCGAACAAGTCCCGACGAAAGTCCTTGGAATCGAAGTGCTGCCACAGCGCCTCCCCCTGAAGGCATTGCACCCAGGCGACCCCCGTTTCCGCGCCACGCCGACGTTCGACCACCGATTGGAGCAGCTCCAGCGCGTGGCTCCCATAGATGTCCAAACCGGAATATCCGATGCCAACGACCGCCTCGAGTCTAGAACCCATCGGGAGGTTCTGGTCGGGCACGCGGAATCCAACCGTCATCGAGGATCCCGCCATGAACGGAATCTTCAGCGCCTTCGCACGCCGATACATCCACAGGGCATCTTGCCACTCCGGGCCTAAGTGTTTGTCGTTGAAGACCGGCACAACTTTCCGGAACTTTTCGAAAGTGGCGGCTATGGCGTCGAAAAACCGTCGTCGGGGATAGAGGTGTTGCTGCTTCGCATTCCAAGGGTATTCGCCATGTTCGCCGATGCTGATGACTCCATCCACCGCGATTCGATGCTGTCCCAGCGTGAGGGCATCCTCGATCGATGTGAAAATGGGTACCTGGTGCTTGGCTGCCATGGGACGCGCCAGATCTCCTTCGGGAAACTGATCCACATACAAGGACGCCAGGCGCAGGGCCGGGCCGGGCCCACCATCCTGCTTCCAGCCTTCGAGGATTTTCCCCACGAGGACATCGGCGTGCAGTCCGAACTGATAGGCCGTGACGACGGCGGCGACTGTCTTGGGGCGGAGAGGTGGCCGAGATGCAGCGACCTCGGCAGCCGCGCTCGAGGCAGTCAGACCCGACGCCACCAGAGCAGCGCCGGATCGTTGGATGAACTCGCGGCGATTGAGTCTACCGCAGGCCGGTGTCGAGACTTCAGGCATGGTGGTTCTAAAGGCTGCCTCAGAATGGTTCGCGAACAGTGACACACAAGGAAAAAGTGTGCGGAAGCGAAGACAGACGTATTGCCCACGAAGGATGCGGATCCCACGGGTCTGAGGAAGGACTGGCAAGAGGCGGTGCGCGGACGTTGCTGTTCTTGTGAACCCCTTTCGAAGGGGTGCTAGCGCAGGAGCCTTAGGATGAGTTTCCAGGTGTCAAACTCCGGCCGCTCCAAGCCCTGGCTGCGACGCGTCACTTGGAAGTCGGTGAAGCGGCGCAACATGGTCAGGAATTCCGACTCGTCGGTGTAGGCGTGGATATCGGAATAATCGCCCTCGTCGCAGCGGATATAGCGGTCAATCCGCCAGTAGATGTTAGTGGTGCCCTCTTTATGGGAGGTTGTAAAGCGGCCGCCGCGCCGAAGCCCTTCGATGATGGCCCCTTGAATCGCAGGGACGGAGGTCAGGTGCGCTTCGGCTGTCAAAGCACTCTGGCACAGGGCCTGGTAATGCTCCGTCGGCTCTGGGATCCGTTTGGGAGGCGCAGCCGGAGTCAGCTCGCGTGTCCAGACGTCTAGCCAGCTCGCCGACTGGCGCTTCATGGACTCAGGATCCGTAGCCATTTCGACTTTCCGGGAAACCTCCGTCCGAAGGAGGTAGCAGTTCTCCTTCGGCAATGCCGCCAAAAAATCGAGTTTAAATAGGTAGTGACAACCATCGGCCTTGGCGTCCGCACAGTAAAACAGCCGGTGGTTCTCCAGGCTTCCGCTGAACAGCGTCATGAGACTGCGTTCCAATGCGTGCTGGATTTCGTGCGGAGGGCGCGGATCGCGGAAGTGCAGGTGGTAAACGAGTTTTCCAGGCTCCTCTGCCAGAGAAAGGGGCGTCGCTCTCGTGGAAGACTTTTTGGAGACGAGGTCAGAGAACGTGCCATGGCGAGAAGCCCTCCTCGGGGAGCTGGATGTTGATAGGCTGCCTCCCGACCGTTTTTCAGGGACTTCAGCGGCGTTACCTGAGTTCTCGGAGAGGGATGTTTTCGGCTCGAGCGCTTTTCGGAGGGTATCCATGTCCGGCTCCTCGGGTGGCGGATTTGGCGGCTCGAGGACGAAGTAAAACCGCTGAGAATTCGTGAACTCACCGGAGTAGCCCGAATGGTTCCGCTCGTAAAAATCCAGACCGTTCGCCGAGGTGCGGGGATGGGTGGAGATTTTGTTGGCAAGTTTGACAAACGCCCCCGCCGGCGGGGCGGGGTGGCTGTGGCCGATCTCGAGAATGAGATTTCCTATCGCGAGCTCGGCTTCAACCAGGCGTCGCAAGGGCAGGGGGAACTGCTTGAGTTGCTCTTGTTGCTCTAGGGTCATTTTCACTAACGTAGCAGCGCCATCACCCTCGCCAGTCCATTCGTGCTGGCGGTCTGTGGCGGGACCTTGTTTGCCTCTACTTCTATGAAGTTGAGGAAGGGTAATCCACCAGTCCCCTTCTGGTCCTGCCATGGCGCCCCTCGCTGAAGGAGCAGCTCCAAAACCGGCCAGTTGCCGACGATAGCCGCAGTTACCACGGCGCTGCGGCCCTGGGCGTCCTTCAACCGGACGTCCGCTCCATGTTTAAGCAGAAGCTCCAGGATGCCCACATCTATTCCCGCGCCGCCCGCGAAGAAGAAGACCGGGCCTCCTCCTTCGGAGCGTTGATTGGGCTTCGCTCCCGCTTCGAGCAGGAGCCGCACCGGCTCCGGCCCTGAAGCTCGGCTCTCGCCGATCGCCACCTGGAGAGGGAGCTCGACCTTGCTCACGTTGGGGTCGGCCCCGGCCGCAATCAGAGCGCGGATCACGTCGAGCTCACCAGGCGACTTGCGGAGTTGGCGGAACGCCAGGACCAGCGCAGTTGCTCCCGACAATCCGGGCGTGTTGAGCTCGGCTGCCCCGCGTGCGGCCGTCGCTACGGCGCCGGCATCGTTGGCCAGAATCGCCGTCTCGATGGCACGCAAACTTTCGGAACGGAACTGCCGGATGTTTCCGGACGCGTCGCGGAACCCCTTAAGTTGCCACCGCCCCGCGACTTGGCTGCCGACTACGAAGAGGAGGGGCGACGCCGCAATCAGCAGGGCAAGAACGCGAGCTCCAGGGGCCTGGACGCTGAGAAAAAGCCAGACCGCGCCCAAGAGGATTGCTCCGGGGATAAAGAAGGGGATCATCAGCGCGGCAATGGGGTTCGTGCGCGATGGCCCTGCGGCGGCGAGTCCCAAGAGTCCGAAGATCACCAGAACAATGGCGTCAATGGCCACCAACAGCCAGAAGAGGACTTTGATCATAGACTTGTGGCTCCGGAAGACGTGAAGGTGGCTGCTGAGTCGTGAGAACGATCAGATCGAGCTTCTCTCTCGGCCGCTTCGTTCCGTGCCAGGTCCACCGAACCCTTGGCTTGAAGTGCTCGCACCATGCCTTTGCGATGCGCCTTCGGCGAGGGTAACCGGCTCCCGGCGCCAGGAGACGCCTCCCCGCCGTTGAAGCTCTTGAAGTCCAAGCTTTTCAGGATGAGTTCGGCGAGGTTGAGGGCGGACGTGTTGCGAGCTGGTACCGTGGTCACGCAGGCGTGGAGCACGGCGTGCTTCTGCTGCATCGGAGTCAAGAGATGATACTGCTCGAGCGCGTGATCTCCGCGAGTGAGTCTTCTCAGCCCGAGCACATCAATTCTACCTTCCTGGATCCGAACGCTTTGAAGAGACGCCGAGTTGGCTCGAATTTCGGTCTCGATTTGATCGAAAATCGCCGAGTTATCCCGGCCTTCTCGAGACTTGCGCTGCATTCGGATCTGAACTCTCTCTTCCGGTTCGAATACGCGCACCTGCTCGCCATTGTCGATCACATGCCATCCGAATGGCACGCGGAACTGGGCAGACACCGAGCGCGCCACCACAATGGCGAACTTCTCCATCTCGTCGGTGGCAATGACCATAGGCACTGTGCCGGCACCCTGGCTGCGCAGTTTGGCATTGATCGGATGTTCTTGGTTGAGAGAGTCATCCGTGTTCGCCAGCGCCAGCAGAGCGAAACGCACGGAGGCTGGCTTGGTCTCAAACTCAGGTCTAGATGCTTGCGCAGCGGGAGTTTCCGACAGGGATCCTTGGTTCAGGAGTCCACGTTCGGGGACAAGCGATGGGAAGGCGAGGGTTGCCCGATAGAGCGATGGTCTCATCGGATGGGAGTTCTGCACGGCACGCCTGCCAGGAATTCGCTACCGATTTCCGGGGACGGAGAGGTTGGCAGTCCAACCCTGTTTCTAGACGTCTCGTACGACATGGGTTGAGCCTAGCCTGAGTGGATGTCTAGGCGCCATACGACTATGGGCGTATAGGGTCGCCCCCGAAATCGGACACCCACTGCGCACGCGGGGCGGGGACTCGTCCGACACGGCCGACTTTACAATGGTAGCGTGGGCCGTGCCGGCCCCTCTGGACCATTCCGACGGGGACGGCCGACGTGTTGGAACGCGAAGGACGCAAAGGACGCGATGCCTGAAGGGGAGAAGATCCTGCCGGATCGGGCACTCAGAGAGACGAAGGCGCCTTGCACTTCTTGCCAGTTAACCACACTCTGCTCTTCACCGGTTGCACTCACCATGAACATCCGAAGATTGCTCTTCATCAGCGCGCTGCTGATAACCAGTCCTCTCGCGTTGAGGGCTGATTTTTTTGTGGCGCCCCAAGGCCTGGACACTCACCCAGGAACGAAGGAGAAACCGTTTGCCACCCTGGAGCGCGCGCGCGACGCGGTGCGAGCGCGCAAAAGCGGCCCAGGCAACGTGACCGTCTGGCTGCGCGGCGGCGACTATCGACGCACCAATGCCCTCGAATTGACCAAGGCCGATTCAGGAACCGTGTCTGCTCCCGTGGTCTGGAGCGCCTACCGAAATGAGAGGGTCCGCTTGCTGGGCGGGCAGGTCCTGACTGGCTTCGAAACTCTGCGAGATGAGGCAATCCTGGATCGCCTGGACCCCTCGGCGCGCGGGCAGGTCCTCCAGCTGAATCTGCGAACGCTCGGCATCACCCGCTTTGGTGAGATGAAGTCGCGTGGGTTTGCCCGTTCCACGACTCCCTCCCACTGCGAGCTGTTTTTCAAGCAACGACCGATGGTTTTGGCTCGTTGGCCGAACGAAGGGACCTGGGAAAAAATCGCAGGTTTCCCCACAGAGAGCGGCAAGAACGATGATCATGGCGGCAATATCGGAGAGCTTCCGGGTGGGTTTTTGTATTCGGGCGATCGGCCGCGCCGTTGGCGTGACACGAGTCATGTGTGGGTGCATGGCTACTGGGCTTGGGATTGGGCCAACTCCTATGAGCGCGTCTCCAGGCTGGACCTCGATCGACGCCTGATTCAAACCGCGCCCCCTCACGGACTCTACGGCTTTCGCGCCAGCCAGCGGTTCCATTTTCTGAACGTGCTGGAAGAACTGGACCAACCCGGTGAATGGTTTTTGGATGATGCGAGCGGCTCGCTCTATTTTTGGCCGCCGGCCCCGATCGTTTCCGGGCAGACGATTCTCTCCTTGATGGATCAACCCGTGATCCGCCTGACTGAGGTTGAGTTCGTTACCGCGCGGGGGCTGACTATCGAGGCGACTCGTGGCAGTGGCGTTGAGATCAAGGCTGGGAAGAGTAATCGCATTGAAAGCTGTCTGCTCCGAAATCTGGGCAACCTGGGCGTTAGCGTGAGTGGCGGGACTGACCATGGAGTGGTGGGATGCGACATCTTCGACACCGGCGATGGCGGGGTGTCGCTCGGTGGCGGAGACCGGCAAACGCTCTCCCCTGCGGGACATTTCGTCGAGAACTGCCACTTCCAAAGGCAGGGTCGCTGGTCGAAGTGCTACGTGCCGGCAGTCTTGCTGAACGGGGTAGGGCACCGGGTGTCGCACAACCTGATCCACGATCATCCCCACTGCGCGATCCTCTTCACCGGCAATGATCACCTGATCGAGTTCAATGACATCCACCACATCGCCCAGGAAACCGGCGACGTCGGCGCGATCTACACCGGACGCGACTACTCCTATCGAGGTAATCGCATTCGTCACAACTACATTCATGAGACCGGCGGAGTTGGAATGGGATCGATGGGTGTCTATATGGACGATTGTGTGAGCGGCACGGAGGTGTACGGCAATGTGTTCTATAAAGTCCATTGGGCCATGTTCATTGGCGGCGGACGCGATCATCGGGTGGAGAACAATCTTTTCGTCGACTGCGATCCCGCCGTCCGCGCTGATGCCCGCGGCATGGATCGAACCCCAGTGTGGCGGAACATGGTTAACGACTATATGCGACAGCAACTCGCGGCCGTTCCATTGGAGCTTTACCGCGAGCGCTATCCGGGCATGAAGACGCTGGACGCGTACTACGGAGCGCCGGGCAGGGCGGTCATTGATCGCGAGGCGTTCGTCGGAGTGCCAGCTGAAGGTAACTCGCTGGTCAGGAACGTGTGTGTCGGAAAGTGGTTTGAAGCGGGTTGGCATGCCAAGCAGGAATCGTTTGAGGTTCGTGACAACTTCGTAAGCTCTGATGGCTCGCAGGTTGCCGCGGCCGCCGATGGTTTTCGGCTTCCCAAGAATTCGCCGGCCTGGAAGTTAGGTTTCCGTCCCATTCCCTTTGATCAAATCGGTCTGCGCCATGATGCAGCGCGGCGTCGTTTGGAGCGAGTGCGCTGAGCCCAGATCCGCCGGGGAGGCAAAGCGGCAGAAATCTCTCAGATTTACCTCCAAAAATGCGCACGAAACAAGCTGGGCGATGTCAGCGTTTCACACTTTGCCGGCAGGGCCCGAACCCGCCGGGTTCAAAGAGATCTAGCCGGGGGTGCTCGCACCCCCGGAACTGTTAAAAGTACGGAGCATCGCGCAGCGATGCCACCGGCTTCGGAGATTTGCATCACCCGACTCAAGGAACC
>JAEUHE010000001.1 GCA_016793885.1 Verrucomicrobiales bacterium | reverse complement strand
CAACCAACGGAAGGTCTGGGAAACGCTCCTCCAAATGCAGCAAATAACCGCCGAATACATGCTCTCAAACCTCCCCAATCCTCCTCGTCGCAAACGTCTCTCCAAAAAACGCTTAGGACTTAACTAACCGCCATTCAGAACAGACCTGGTTCCGGTCTCCCTCCGGTTTTCCCCATAGCGTCCTTTGCGTCCTTTGCGGTTTAAAACTCGGGCCCCTTCCCGTTCGTTTTGCCGATTGCCCGTGGGCAACTCCCAGAACTCATCACTCATTACTCGCAACTCATCACTCACGCCCCTCATCCTTTTTGGTAGTCAACCTGGCGATGTCCTGATAATGCTATTATCCCAAACCCAACACCTTAAGGCGTCGTATGTCGTGCCGAAAACACTATATGAAGAGTCAGAGATCGATCCTGTTCCATGTACTGATTGCTCTTTTCCACCTGCAGCTCGCCTTAGGAAGGCTTGAGGCTCAGGAAGGATTGGTGATCTCGGAGTTCCTGGCGGTCAACTTGAACAGTGGCAGGGACGATTTTGGTGAAAGTTCCGACTTTGTAGAGATTTACAACGGAACTCCTGCAGCGTTGAACCTGGAGGGCTATTACCTCACCGACGCACTCGATAACCTCACCCAGTGGCGCTTTCCCGCAACCAATCTGCTCTCCGGTCAGCACCTGGTGATTTGGGCCTCGGGTCGAGATCGCGCCCTACCCGGCCGCCCCTTGCACACGAATTTCCGTCTGAGCAGCAACGGCGATGCCCTGGCGTTGGTGAAGCCGGATGGAACCACGGTGGTCCACAAATACGAGTTTGGTCCGCAGGTCACGGATCGGTCCTACGGCCTGGAGGTCGAAATCCTCTCCTCGACCTCGTTAAACTTGGCCGATATCTCGGCGCGCTACTTCGTTCCCACCAATAACACGCTCAGCAACCGTTGGACGGCTGTGGCCTTCAGCGACGCCACCTGGCAGGTCGGCAAAGCGGGCTTCGGCTTCGACACCAACCCGGCCTCGCTTTTCACCCCCCTCATCACCACCGACGTCCGGGCCCCAATGCTGGGTGCCAGCACCAAGCGATCCAGCCTCTATGTGCGCATTCCGTTCGTGCTCGACGATCTGTCCCAGGCGGCCAACCCGCTCTTGCTCATGAACTATGACGATGGGTTTATCGCTTACCTGAACGGCACCGAGATTGCCCGGCGCAACGTTCCGGCCGCGACGGTTCCTAGCCACACAACCGTGGCGAGCAGCTCCCGAACCAACGCAGTCGCCATCGTGCCCGAAGAGCTTTCCACCCTCGCGCTGGTGCAGGGCTTCCGACCCGGCACCAATGTGCTGGCGATCCATGGGATCAACCGCTCCCAGTCGGACTCAGACTTCCTGCTGCTTCCCAACCTGGTCACGCGATCGATTCGGTATCTCACCGGGGTGGAACGTTACTTCGCCTCACCCTCGGTAGGCTCGGGAAATGCCCCCGGCTACCCAGGCTCCTCCAGCGGCGTGAATTTCTCGGTGAAAAGCACCACGTTCTTTACTCCTTTCGAACTCGTTCTCTCGCCCTTGGAGGTCAGTCCGCTGGGCCAGATTCGCTTCACGATCAATGGGACCGAACCCACCACCAACTCTACCCTGTACACCGGCCCGCTGCTGATCACCAACAGCACTCCGATTCGCGCCCGTTTGTTTGAACCCGGCTTCCTGCCCAGTCCAGTGACCTCGGAAGCTTACCTCAAGCTCAGCGCGGCCATGGCAACGGTGTCCTCGGACATGCCGCTCATCGCGGTGCACAGCTTCGGAGCGGGAGGCTTTGACGGCACGACCAAGAAGGGCTGCTTCCTGTTTGTTCATGAGCCCATCCGCGGCCGAGCCTCCTTCACCAATGCCCCACAAATGGTCTTCCGCGCCGGACTGAAGATCCGAGGCTCCAGCACGGCGGGTAACCCGAAGTACAATTGGGCGGTCGATGCGTGGGATGAACTGAATCGGGATACCGAAGTTCCCCTGCTGGGAATGCCGGAAGCCGCAGAATGGGTGTTTCACGCCCCCTTCTCGTTCGATCCCTCCTTGATCCACAATCCCTTTGCCAGCGAGATGTCCAATGGAATCGGTCGCTACGCCGGCCGCTACCGCTTCGCGGAAATCTATCTCAACGAGCGTGCCAGCACGAACACTCAGTCGACCCTGGCTCCCGGCAACTATTTCGGCGTCTACAACATCATCGAACGAATCGGGATTCATCCGAATCGGGTCGATATCCCCAAGCTCACCGCCGCAGATTTGCAGGCGCCCGAAATCACGGGCGGCTATCTCCTGAGCGTCGATCGCGACTTTGGTGGCGCGCCGGCGGAAAGCGCGGGCGGAGTTGGGTTCAACTTCATCGAACCGAAGTTCGAGGAAATGAGCGCGCCGCCGCGGAATGTGCAGCGCACCTACCTGCTCAATTACCTCAACGACTTTGGCCGAGCCCTCACTTCCCGAAGCTGGACCAATCCCACGGAGGGCTACCTCCCCTACATCGACCGCGGGGCGTGGATCGACTTTCACATCGTGAATATCTTCTCGGCTAACGTCGATGCCCTGCGCCTGAGCACCTACTTCTACAAGGATCGCAACGGACCCATCACGTATGGTCCCATCTGGGACTTTGATCGCGCGTTCGGCTCGACCGATGGACGCGATGCCGAGCCCCGGGTCTGGGATTCGGGAACCGGATTCTTCACCTATCCCTGGTGGGAACGCGTGTTCCGCGACCCCAACTTCTTCCAGGCTTGGATTGACCGTTATCAGGAGCTTCGCGAAGGCCTCTTCAGCGACGAGAGTCTGTTCGCCATCATGGATCGGCTGAATGCCCAGGTTCGGGAGGCAGCCCCGCGAGATCTCGTCAAGTGGGCGCAGGCCAAACGCGGCGGCACTCAGGATTCAGAGATCGCGTTCTTCAAGAATTGGCTGTCGCGTCACACCGACTTCATGGACACCAACTTCCTGGCCAAGCCCCAGGTGCTCGGCTTTGCCGGCACAGTGGCTGCCGGGACCCAAGTTCAGCTGACCGGGCCCTCCGGCGCCACCATCTACTACACCTTGGACGGCACGGATCCTCGAGCGCTGCATGGGGGGATCGATCCCAACGCCCTGGTCTACGCCGGGCCCATCCCCATCAATGGAGAAGTCCGCCTGGTCGCCCGCTCGCGCAATCCGAGCCACCGAAATCTCACGGGCGGCATCAATCCTCCGATCAACAGTGTCTGGTCCGGGCCTCGCCGCGTGCGGTTCACCTTGGATCCGTTGGCCGGCTCTACCGATCTGGTCGTGTCCGAGCTGAACTACCATCCCGCCGAGCCCACGGCCGCCGAACTCGCGTCCAACGCGAACCTGACCGCCGACGACTTTGAGTTCATCGAGCTGAAAAACCTCGGCAGCCAAACCGTCGATTTCTATGGGGCGCGCTTCACGAAGGGCATCGACTTCAATTTCGAGAATGCGTCGCTGTATCGCCTCGCACCCAACGCCTCACTGCTCCTGGTGCGCAACGAAGCGGCGTTCGCGGCCCGCTATGGCGCGCGACCGAACATTGCCGGAACCTTCGGAGGAACGTTGGATGACGGCGGAGAAACGCTGCGGCTGGAGCGACCCGACGGGCTGGAACTGTTTGAGTTCACCTACAACGATCGTTGGTACCCCACGACCGACGGGCTGGGCTTCAGTCTGGTCCGCCGGCGTTTCGATGTGGGCGACGGTTCGAGCGAAGCCTGGGGCCCCAGTGCCCAAGTGGGTGGCAATCCCGGGGAGGAGAACTTGCCAGCCCCCGGCATTGCACGGGTCTTGATCAATGAAATCCTCAGCAACCCGACATTCCCCACCCCCGACACGGTGGAACTGCTGAATCAGAGCGCGGCCACAGCCGACATCACCGGGTGGTTTCTCACCGATGATCCTAAGGTCCCGCGGAAATATGTCTTCCCGGCCGGGTCGATTCTGATCGCGGGAGGTTTCCTGACGGTCCATGCCGGATCCTTCAACAGCGATCTCCAGGGCACCAACGGCTTCCAGCTCAGCAGCCACGGCGATCAGATCTGGTTGTTCGCGGCCGATGCCGGCGGACAGTTGCTCGGACCAGCCCATGGGTTTCGCTTCGGCCCGGCCGCGGCTGGAGAATCTATCGGCCGACACCTGACCAGCGAGGGCAAGGAGACCTTTGTCACCCAGATTGCGCCCAGCCTGGGAGCCGTAAACCGGGGCCCGAAGGTCGGCCCCATTGTAATTAGCGAAATCGCGTATCACCCGCCCGATGTTCTGGCCAATCGGGCTTTCTGGGACAATGGGGAGGATGAGTACATCGAAATCCAGAATATCTCCACGACGGCGGTCACCCTCTATGATGCCGCCGAGAAGGCCGAGTGGCACCTGCGCGGGGACGTCGATTTCGACTTCCCGTCCACCTTCACACTCGCACCCGCAGAGTCCGCTGTGCTGGTGTCTTTCGATCCGACCAACACCACCGACTCGAATCGTTTCCGGGCCAAGTATCAGATTCCGGCAACTACAAAGATTCTCGGTCCTTACACGGGTAGGCTGAGCAACGCCGGTGGCGTGGTGCGCCTGACCAAGCCTGGATCCGTCGATCAAGACACCGGGGATCGCTCATACATTCTGGAGGACGAAGTGGAGTACGAGCAGAATGCTCCGTGGCCCGCCGGCGCGGATGGAGCGGGAGCCGCGTTGGTGCGAGCCCCGGCCAGCGCTTTCGGCAGTGATCCCGCCTCCTGGCAGGCGGGAGCGCCGACGCCCGGAGCCCTGCCGGTGGACGGTGCGCTACCTACCATCACCCAGGCCCCCGCCTCGCTCACGGCCGTGGCTGGAACGAGCGCCCAATTGACGGTTCAAGCCGCATCGGACTCACCGCTCCGCTATCAATGGCGGCATGAGGACCAGAATGTTGCGGGGGCAACCAACGCTCAGCTGGTTCTGGATCCGCTGCTCGCCGAACAGGGTGGCACCTACACCGTCATTGTCATGAACGCAGTCGGAGCCATTGAAAGCCCGGCCGCGACCTTGACGGTGCGCCTGCCGGCCCAGATCGTAAAACATCCCGTGGGCACCAACCTGCGTCCGGGCAGCAATCTTACCTTGGCCGTGATAGCGCGTGGAACCGGCACACTCCGCTACCAGTGGAGTTTCAAGGGCACGCGCATTCCCAACGCCACCGCCCCCACACTGGACTTGCAGAACCTGCAGTTGGCTGACACCGGCAGCTACACGGTTCAAGTCACTGATGACATCGGATCGTCGATCAGCCGTCCGGCCGTGGTCAATGTGCTGGTTCGACCCTCGTTCGTCAGCCAGCCACAAGCCACCATCGCGCTGGTAGGCGACACGGTGCTGATGTACGCGGATGCCGTGGGTCTGGAACCCATCGGCTATCGCTGGCGCAAAGGCGCCAGTCAAGTTCCCGCGGCCACCAACAGGGTCCTGCGCTTAGTGAACGTGCAGGAATCCAACGCCGGGGTTTACTCGGTGGTGGCGACCAATCTGGCTACCACAAGTACCGGCACCAACAGTCAGCCGGCGACGCTGGTGGTAATGAGGGATGAGGATAAGGACCGCATGGGGGATGCCTGGGAACTGCAATCCGGATTGTCTCCGACGGATGCCACGGATGCGTCCCGCGATGGAGACGGCGATGGCCAGACCAACCTTCAGGAGTTCCTGGCCGGCACCGATCCGCGGAACAAGGACAGCGTGCTGCGCATTGATGCCATCGAGCAGACCGCGCAAGGAACCGCGCTCTCGTTCGTGGCCCAGACCAACCGGGGATACACGGTGCAGTTCAAGGAATCGCTGGACCGTGGCGATTGGCAGACCGTCGCCCAAGTCACTGGCCGCAGCAACTCGATTCAAACCGTCGTCGTGGTGGACACGCGTCCGGCAACCGCTGAACGCCTCTATCGTTTGGCCGCCCCGCCACAGATCAGCACCGCGGTCGAGCCGCCCACCCTGCTCGCCTCGCCCGCCAGCCAAATTGTCGAAACGGGTGAATCCGTGACCTTCGAAGCTCAGGCAGTGGGTGAAGGCTTGGTGAAGTATCAGTGGTTTAAGGGAACCAGCGCGATCCCCGGTGCCACCGACAGCCAGCTCGTCCTGCCCTCCGTGAGCGTGGCGGACGAAGGCGCTTACAGTGTTCAGGTGTCGGACGACATCGCCAGTGTGACCGCGGGCCCGGCGCTGCTGACGGTGCTCCAGCTGCCCACGATCCAGGAACAGCCACAGGGGGTGACCCTCAACCCGGGAGCTCCGCTGACGCTAACCGTGGTGGCCAGCGGACCTGGAGCGCTGACCTATCAATGGATCAAGGACGAGCTGCCGATTCCCGGAGCGACCTCCTCAACCCTCCAGATCGCTGCAGTGAGCGCCAGCGATTCCGGTCGATATCGGGTCTCGGTCCGGATGGCGACAAAGAATGGCGAGCAGCGCCGCAGCAGCGCCATCGCTGAAGTGCTCGTCGGGGAATGATGCTTAACCTTCCCTACCGCCGTCGTCACGGCGGTAGGGAGAGACTTGATCGATGATCGATCCGATTGAGTTTATAGTTCTGATCTCGTCGAGCCCACTTTTGCCACGGATATCGAATATCAAACCAGGCCACCCCGCGGAGGGCCGGAATAGCTCGTCGCACCTGAGGCTCTCCGCGACGTGGCCGATTGGGTTTGTTCGCTCCGTAGGGGCATGTCAGGGCTCAACGGAGTTTCGCCCTACCTCGAGGGATGGCTACGTCAAAAGCGCGGAGACCACGTTGCCGTGGACATCGGTAAGCCGGTAATCCCGGCCGCCATGACGGAACGTCAGGCGTTCGTGATCCATGCCCAGCACATGAAGGATCGTCGCGTGAAAATCGTGAACATGCACGCGGTTCTCGACCACCGCTGCACCAATGTCGTCGGTGGCCCCATAGACCGATCCGCCTCGCACTCCCGCGCCGGCCATCCAAGACGAAAAACAGGCGCTGTGATGGCCTCGTCCTTTGTCACCATCCACTCCTGGGGTCCGACCAAACTCGGTAGTCCAGACGACGAGGGTATCGTCGAGCAACCCGGTCCGCCGCAGGTCGCGAAGCAGGCCCGCGATCGGCTGGTCGATCGCCCGCGCGTGCTGCGCGTGCTCGGCCATATCACCATGCTGATCCCAGTTGTGACTGGAACTCCCATCCACCAACTCGATAAACCTCACCCCTCGTTCCGCCAGACGGCGGGCCACCAAGCATTGCCAGCCAAAACCATCGGTCTGACCGCGCTTGAGCCCATAGAGGTCGAGCGTCGCCTCAGGTTCCTGAGACAGATCGAACACCTCCCGCGCCTCGGTTTGCATGTGAAAGGCCGTCTCGAACGTGCGAATGCGCGCCGCCAGCTCGCTGTCGCTGCCGCGATCGACCAAATGCCGGCGGTTAAAAGCTTCGGCCAATCCCAGCTCCTCCTCTTGAACCGAGGCCGCCGCGGTTCGACGATCCAGATTGGCAATCGGTTCCTTGCCGGGCACCACCCGCACCCCCTGGTGATAGGCCGGCAGAAAATCGTTGTTGAAAATCTGTGTGCCCGCGTAGGGAGAGCCAGCCGACAGCACCACGAAGGAAGGCAGATTCTGATTCAGGGTTCCCAAACCATAACTGACCCAGGACCCAATGCTTGGTCGCGAGAAGAAGAAGGAACCGGTATGGATCGCCAGGGTAGCCTGGTAGTGCTCGTTGTCATCCGACTTCATCGACCGGATCAAACACACCTCGTCCATGCACTGGCGGAGGTGCGGGAACAAATCGCTGACGAGCGTCCCGCACTGGCCTCCGGGACGAAACTCCCAGCCCGGCCGGAGCAGACGCCGCTGCTGGTTCGAAAGGCCTCCACCCACCCCCATCGTCTTTCCATCCGCCGCGAAGAGCTTGGGTTTGAAATCGAAGGTGTCCATGTGCGACACCCCGCCGTTGGAAAAGATGAAAATGACCCGCTTCGCACGGGATGGAAAGTGGGCAGGTCGGCTGGCCAGCGGGTCGTCCTCCGCCAGCAGACGAGAAATCATGCCCGGCAGCAGCAGCGAGCCGCCGACGAGCGAACGAATCACCTGGCGGCGGCTGGCTTTCGCTCCCGAACGCCCGTTCAGCCCGAGATGGAAATGGTTATTCACGTTTAAAACCCTTGGTCAGGTTAGTCCAGGTAGACGAATTCGTTCAACCGAAACAACGTCCGGGCATAAGCCTGCCAGCTCTCCACGTCAGCTGTTTGGGCGGAGGCACCTGACGCCCGGGATCGCTCCCGCACACGGTCAAGGAAGGCGACAGCGAGGGAAACCTCCTCCCCCGCAGGCACGCGTCCCAGCGCCTGACGGAAGGACAAACGAATCCGTGCGGCCTGATCCTCCCGGCCCGAGACAATACGGCCGGCGAATCGCTTGGCCTGCTCATGCACCAGCCCATCGTTCAGCAGGTGCAGAGCCTGCAGGGGGGTGGTGCTTCGAGTTCGGAACGCGGTGCTGGCCGCCGGATCGGCTCCATCAAAGATGGCCAGATAGGGATGCCGCTGAATGCGTTGAGTCATGAGGTAAACGCTCCGGTGTCGGGAGTCGTAGACGGCGCGGAAGGGATTGTGCTGGGTGAATTTCCAATCCTTCGGAGCCGGGAACGGATGGGCCCCGGGGAGCCTCAAATCCAAATCGCCTCCCAACCACAGCAGGCTGTCGCGCAGGGATTCCGCGTCCAGCCGACGCCGCGGGTAGCCCGAAAAGGTCTCATTCCCCGGATCCTGCTCCACGGCCCGGGCCGGGCGATGGCTCGACTGTTGATACGTGCTCGAGAGCATGATCCGTCGATGCATGGCCTTGACCGACCATCCGGAACGGATGAACTCCGTCGCTAGAAAGTCCAGCAGCTCGGGATGGCTCGGCGGTTTCCCTTGCTTCCCAAAATCATTGGGAGTGGCGACCAACCCTTTTCCGAAATGATTTAGCCAGATCCGATTCACCATCACCCGGGCCGTCAGTGGATTATCAGGACCAGTCAGCCAAGCGGCCAGTTCCCGGCGCCCACTCCCGCTTAGGCCGGGCGGGAAAGGCGCCCCCCCTAGGATGGTCAGAAAACGTCGTGGAACGGTGGGGCCCAACTTGGCGGGATCGCCCTTGATTTGGACCGGCACATCCTCCGGCTTCGCAGCCTCGGCGACGGCGTAAGCCATCTCGAAGGGTAACGGCCGGGATCGATGTTCCGCCGCGCGCGCTTCGGCCGACTTGAGGGTTTCTTTGGCAGCAGGCTGATCCGCCGTCGTGGCCGTCTTTAGCGCTTCCTTGAGCCGCTGGATTTCCCCGTCCAGTTTCCGCTGCTCCGACTCGCGATCTTGGATCAACTGCAGCGCCGCGCGGCGTTCACCTGACGACACCAACGGCACGAGATCACGTTGACGCTGGTCCAGCTCGATCCCCGGCCACGGATAGCGGGTGCTGTGGAAGATGCCATAGAGAGCGTAGTAGTCGGACGCCGTGATCGGGTCAAACTTGTGGTCGTGACAGCGCGCGCAGTTGAGGGTCAGACCGAGGAAGGTGCGACCCAGGTTATCCAGCGTGTCCTCAATGGTCAGATGCTGAGGGTAATCGTCGACCCGCGACCCGAAGCGGCGGGCGTTGGCCAGGTATCCGGTCGCCACCAACTGTTCCTTGGACTGCTCGGGCGTGGCCGAACCCAACAGATCGCCCGCAATCTGTTGAGTCACAAACTCGTCGTACGGCAGGTCCCGATTGAAGGCGCGGATCACCCAATCGCGATAGTGGCGCATCTGAGGAATGGGAAAGTCCGAGTTATCCCCCGCCGTGTCGGCGTAGCGCACGACGTCCAGCCAGTGCCGGCCCCAGCGTTCGCCATAGCGCGGCGAGGCAAGGAGTCGTTCGATCACGATTTCGAACGCTCGGGGAGAAGGATCCGTGACAAAGCCCTCCACCTCCTCCGGGGTGGGAGGCAACCCGATGAGGTCAAAGGTCGCCCTTCGGATCAGGACCTCGCGACTAGCCTCCGGGGCCGGAGCGAGTCCGGCAGCTTCGAGTCGGGCCAGCACGAAGGTATCCAGTTCCTGGCGCGCCCACGACCGACCCTGCACCACCGGACCCACGGGACGCCGAAGGGGCCGAAACGACCACCACTCCTTGGCCTTGGTCCAATCGATGGCTGAGCGCGCGAGAGCCGCCTGGGGAGTATCCTCCGTTCGCGGATCCGGCGCGCCCATGAGGATCCACGCCTCCAGGTCCACGATTTGCTCGGAGGTCAGCTTGCCCTTGGGGGGCATTACCAATCCTGGATCCGTGTGCCGCACCGCTTGAAGCAACAGGCTGGCCTCTGGTTCCCCCGGTGTGATGACCGGGCCGGAGTCTCCGCCTTTGATGATTCCCGCGCGCGAATCCAGGAAGAGGTTGCCCTTCAACTTTTCCGCCCGAGCGCTGTGACACGCGTAGCACTGCTCCGCCAGGACGGGACGGATGCGACGCTCAAAAAACTCGGTCTGCTCGGTGGACACCTGGGTAACAAAGCCCAAGGAGCGACCCGAGGGAATAGGACCCTCGCCCGTCCAAATTTCCAGGCCGGACAGATTCGCCGCCCCATGACTTGGCCCCCGGGCTGACACCGTGAGCTGACCGTTGGTCACCGCCGTTCTCCAGGGGCCGAGCCGTTTCCAAGCCCCTGCGGCTCCGCTATGGAAGCCGACCACCACCACCTGATCGTTCACCAGCAAGTCGAATCGCTCCGAGTGGTTGTCCTCCCAGACATAGAGAAAAACCTGATACTCCCCACGCGGAACCTCCGTGACCTGAATGTCCACCGAACTGCCCCACACGCTGCTTCGGATCATGGAGGCTCGGACCGAGTCAGTTGCTGGTCGTAGGGCGACGGCTTGGTTCTCGAAAGTCTTTCCCCGCACCACCAGGTTGGTCGTCCCCTGCCCCTCCCAATTCCGTCCGTCGATCCGGCAAGCGGGGCCGTTCAGATTGATCGCGCGATAAAAAGTCGCATCGGCCGCCATCAAACTCGGGTCGACGCAGAGCAAAGCCAGGCCAGCGATGAGAATCGCACCGGCCGAAACCACCCCGCGACCTGGAAAGGGATCGGGCATGGGGGAGAGTTTGACGCGAGCAGTGAGGCAGGCCAAGAGAGAAAACTCACACCCGCGATGTCAGGATGTGAGACAGATTTCCGGAACTACGCGGAGAGCTGTTGAACCGCAAGGGACGCAATGTAGGAACGGGAGGAGAAGGGATTTGCTACTCAAAACAGTTGAGGCCTGGGAGCTGGGACTCCCAGATTAGCCGCAAAAATCGAAAAGAGACGAAAGAAGCAGACGGACTCAGGGTGGAAGATTTTCTGAGTTCGGGATTTTTTCGTCATGTTTCGTTTCTTGCGGCTAAAAGAGCTGTCCGGCCTTTATCTTGGTGTAAGGGGGCGAGGCTCGGATATTTCTTTACCGAGCTACAGACCTGGTTTCGGTCTCCCTCCGGTTTTCCCCATAGCGTTCTTTGCGAGACCGGATGTGAGACAGATTTCCGGAACTACGCGGAGAGCTGTTGAACCGCAAGGGACGCAATGTAGGAACGGGAGGAGGAGGAATTTGCTACTCAAAACAGTTGAGGCCTGTGAGCTGGAACTCCCTGATTAGCCGCAAAGATCGAAAAGAGACGAAAGAAGCAGACGGACTCAGGGCGGAAGATGTTCTGAGTTCGGGATTTTTTCGTCATTTTTTGTTTCTTGCGGCTAAAAGAGCTGTCCGGCCTTTATCTTGGTGTAAGGGGGCGAGGCTCGGACATTTCCGCCCTGTCAGGCGGCGTTTCGATGCTCGGTCTCGCTGCCCGAGAAGCGTTCCCGCTCCTCTCCCAGTTTGGCACGCACCAGGGCGAACTCCCGCTCCAACCGGCGCATCAACCCGGCGCCGAAGTCAACCTTCCCGCTGCGACCCAACTCCTTCAGCTGATGGCAGGTCATCGACATCTGCCGGGCTCCGAAGTAACCCGAAGCACTTTTTAGCTTATGGGAGATCGCGACCACCTCGGCCGTGTCGCCCGTTTCCATGGCTCGCGAGAGTTCACCCAGCAGCCGGGGCGTATCCTCCAAGAACATATCCACCAGCGCTAGGAACTGGCTCGCCCCGTCCTCCGACCGGAGCGGACGCAACTCCTCGAGCATCCCCTCCTCGAGAACCACCGAGGTGACCTCGTTCGATAACGGGCCGACGCTGCTCTGCAACTGCGCCACAGCGCGGTCCAAGGCCACTTTGAGATCGGCCGTGGTCACCGGCTTGCTCACATAATCGTTCATGCCGGCCTGCAAGCACCGCTCGCGCGTCCCGGCCATGGCGTCAGCGGTCATCGCAATAATGTAAACGGAGTGATTCACCCCGCCCACCGGCGGTTTCTCACGTGTGCGACGCCGAATCTCCCGGGTTGCGGTATAGCCGTCCATCTCAGGCATTTCGCAATCCATCAACACCACATCGTAGGGAACTTTTTCAATGGCTTTCAACGCCTCAACACCGTTGGCGCAGGGATAAGCCTCATACCCCATCTGCAGCAATTTTCCGATCGCCACCTTCTGGTTCACCGGATGGTCCTCTACGAGCAGGATTCTCATATCTCTTGCGGGCGGACGCGACCCCAGGGAGACCTGGGGCGCGGTCTGGGTCTCGGGGCGGCGGGCCGAACCGCCAGGGGTTTCCAACTCCAACATCAATCGTCTCACTTGGCTCTGACGGATGGGCTGGAGGATGAGCCCCAGGAACCCGGCGGCATCCGCGCCCGACTCTTCCAGGTTTTCGTCCGATTCCCCGATAAGCACCAGACGGCTCGCGAAGCCACCGAGGCCTGTCGATCGAGCCTGCCGGGCAAATTCTAGCGCATCCTGGTCTTCCAGCCGGCGCTCGACCAAGATCCAATCGAAGGGATCATTCTGATTCTGCGCCACCCTCAGCCGCACTGACGCCTCCGTGCCGTTGGAGGCCGACTCCATCAGCAATCCCCAAGCGGCAAACGAACGACTGAGGATCTCGCGATCTTGCGGAAGCACCCCAACCAAGAGCACCCGACGTCCCGCCAAGGGGGCTCGGTTCAGCAAATACTCGGTTTCTCCCGTCGGAGCACGGCGTTGTTGGAAGGGCAACGTGAACCAAAATGTCGCGCCTTTACCCGGCTCGCTGATGAGCCCGATCTCGCCGCGCATCAACTGGACCAGTTGACGGCTGATCGCCAGCCCCAGCCCGGTGCCGCCATACTTACGCGAGGTGTCGGCATCACCCTGGGAGAAGGGAGCGAAGAGCCGTCCCTGCACATCCGAAGCTATGCCGCAGCCGGTGTCACGGACCTCGAACCGAAGCGTTTCTTCTCCATCCTGGTTCCCGACGCGAGTCACCCGAACGGCGACTTCCCCCTGGCTGGTAAACTTCAGGGCATTCCCCACCAAATTAGTGAGCACTTGTTTGAGCCGACGCGCATCACCCCGCAGTGAGACGGGCACGGCGGGATCCATTTGCAGCGTCAGGTGAACCCCTTTCTTACGTCCTGAGCCAGCCATGAGATCCACCACGGCTTCAACCGCATCGTGAAGGTCCAGATCCGCCAACTCGATTTCCAGCCGCCCGGCCTCGATCTTGGACAGATCCAAAATATCATTGATGATCAGGAGCAGGTTGTCCGCACTCCCCCGAATCGACTCCGCGTAGGTCCTCTGACGCACATTCAGAGGGGTATCCAACAGCAGCTCCGTGAGCCCGATGACTCCATTCATCGGAGTGCGAATCTCGTGGCTCATCTTCGCCAGGAACTCCCCTTTCGCGCGGCTAGCCGATTCAGCCGCGCGACGTTGAATCTCCAGCTCCTGCAGGGCGTCCTCCGCTCGTTCGAGATGTTTCTGAGCACCCGCTCGCATCACTTCCGCCAGCCGCAGGGCGCGATCCTTTTCTCCAAGCATTGCCACGAAAGTCATGAATAAGAGCGCCACGAGCGACAAGCCACCCAGCACGATCAGCGTGGGTTGATGTTGCGCATTCCGGTCGAAAAAACCCGGACCAGCCCGGTAGTGCAACGTCCAGGTATGGCCTCCGATGCGCAATTCGGAGATCTTGGTGAACTCCGGTTTCCAGCCTTTCGCCGGCTGGTCTCGTGCCGTCGGACCGCTGGAATCGTAGAGCAAAGACTCCAGGGATGACGTGGCACCATCAAAAATCCGAAACTGCACGTCCCGAGTTCCAGCCCCCAGAATCCCCCGCATCAAGTCAGCCACCCGAAAGGGGCAGTAGACAAAACCTAACAACTCGCTGCGTCTTCGTTCCAGCGACTCACGGTCGGAGCCGTTGCGGTACACCGGATGGTAAAGTAAGAAGCCCTTCTGCACATCGGCCTCCATCTCCTGCACGAGCGTCACCGCTCCGGACAAAGCGGGCTCGGCAGTATCGCGTGCTCGCTCCATGGCGATACGGCGGCGGGACTCGGAGAACATATCATAGCCAAACGCTCGCAAATTCCTGCCTTCGAACGGCTCCAAATAGACGATCGAGTAATATTCAGGACGCTCACCTTCGGGCCGAACTGTGTAGTCGGGAAACCCTTCAGCCCGCACCTTCTCGATGTGCTCCGGCAGCTGGTCGGGAAGCACTCGCTGCGCAAAGCCGAGGCCCTGGATCCCAGGAAGCCTCCTTTGTATTTTCAGCATGCCCACGAACTCCCGCCACTCCTCGCGTGTGACCGAACCGCGCGCCGCAAAGAGCCCAGCCCCCGCTGCCAAAGCATCCTGGTAACGCTGCATGCGCGAAACGATCAAAGTCTCCACATCCTCCGCCTCAATGCCAAAACGCAGCCGCGCGCGATCGCGAGCCGACTGTTCGGCCATCCACCACGCCACCGCGGTGGCGAGCAGCATTCCGAGAACAATAATCCAGGCCGTGACGGGGCTTCCGAGTGCGCGTCGAAGTAAGTTGGGAGGCGCGGCGTTCAAGACCGACGGCGGGCGCTCCTGAGACGCGGAAGGAGGATTCATGCGACGCTATCCCGCATTTCGATCCCCGCCCCATCCACACCACGAGCGCAGCCAGGAAATGGCGAGATTTCGCCCCGCCTCGTGGCCGGCACTAACTCACTCACCGAAACATCGGAAATGCACATCATGTTTTTGGAAATCCCTTGTGAGGATTCAAAGAATTCATCGGCAGACGCCTGCGCGCGTTTAGGAAAAGTTAAGTAGTTTACCTTGGAGCACCCGTCGGGGTGGCGGATCGCGCGGATGGTAGCCCCAGCCCTCTCCCGGTCGGACCGGGTTGAACCTGTTCGAGCCAGGAGTGGGCGATTTGACGCACTTTGTCGTCCGGGCACGTCGATTGGGAGAGCACCTCCTCCCGATCCAAGAGGTTGAGCGAGAGGAGACTGAGCAGGAGGCCTCGACGTGAGGGTCCCGTGCGTTGGGCGAGCAGCCGTTTGAGTTGGCGCGGATCCGGATGCATCCTCAAGGCGTCCACCGCAGAGAAGAAGACCACTGGATCTTCCTCCCGATCCAGTCGTCCGAGGATCCAGTCGTCCGTCCAGTGCCAGGCGCCTTGCTTGAGTGTTTGCCAAGCCTCCAGGCGGATGCGAGGCAACGGATCCTCGGTTAAGTCCAAAACCTCAACCGGAGGTGCCAGGGTTCGGTCGGCCCGCGAACGCGATTGTCTCCAGGCCAGGATGCGCAAGGCTTGAAGTCTACGGTTCAATCCCTGATCAGCCCGCAGCCAGCGGATGACAGGGTCGTACTGTGGACCTAGATCTGGATAGGCCCGCCCAATGACCCAGAGCAACCAGGTCTCTTCCCTCTGCTCAAGGCGCCCACGTTCGACCAGAGATCGCACCGTGCCCAAGTCGTTAAAGCCCCGCAGGATCAGCTCTTCGTGAGCATTCACCCTCCAGGCAGGCAGCGCACTCGAAAGGTCCTCGATAAGTTCAACCATGGTCCAGAGTCCACGGGGATGCGTTCGTTTGGGCTTACGCCAAGTGGCAGGACGTGGCGACGTGGGGACGGGGGCGATTCGGAAAATTCGGCCCTCGTTCTCCTGTCGGCCCTCCCGCCAAACAGCACCCGGCTCTCGCCCCCAGCCAGCGACGTAAACAGCCCCATCAGGGCCCCACGCCAAATCCATCGGTTGATACCAGCCCTTTCCTGCCTGGAGAAAGGGCTGGGGGTCCGAGGTGGCTTTCATCAGCGCGCCGTCCCACTGAGGACGGTAAATCGAAGTAGCCTGCCGGAGCGCATCATTGATCAGAAAAGCGCCTCGGTAGGCAGAAGGCCACAGCGGCGAGTCCAGAAACAAGAGGCCCGTCGCTCGCCCTGGGAACAAGGGGACGCTCGCAGGAACGGTTACCCCCATCACATCGCCGCCTGCACCCGGCTTCATCCACCCATGCCCCCAGCCAAAATGGGCGCCCGTAAAAGGGGCAATCAGCTTGCCTGCTTCCAGAGTAATGGCGTCAGCACTCAGCCAATTGAACCCGGAGTCAAAGGTCAAAGCCTCCGGATTCCGACACCCCCGAGCCACGATTTCCAAACCCCGGCCCCGTGCATCGCAGCGGAAAACACCTCCTTCCCGCCCCTCCGCCCCCCGAGAGTCATGGTAGGTGCGGCGGTAGTCCTTGCGATGAAAACTCTGAGCGGGGGGCAGATCGGGGCTTCCCCGAGGTCCCGGCACTCCCCACAGATCACGAAACGGTTTCGGAGCAACCCGTCCCGGCTCGCGTGGTGAATCGCCGTCGAGACTGAGCCCTGACGAGCTTCCCTTGCAGAAGTAAAGCCTGCCATCCGGAGCCCAGGTCAGCCCGTAGAGACCCTGCGCCGAACTCCCCAAGTCGGTATAGATCTTCACGTACTCGTCGGCGATGTCGTCCCCATCCACATCTCGAAGGACTGTCAGGTCCGGAGCATTGCCAACCCAGAGCTCACGTCCGTGCCATGCCATTCCCTGGATGCAGTTCAGGCCTTCCGCGAAGGTTTTTGCGACCTCCGCCACCCCATCGCCATCCACATCCTCCAGCACCACGATCCGGTCCCCCGGGGTATCAGGTTGCGGAGCTGGATACTGAGGGCCCATTCCCACGCATAGACGCCCCCGGTCGTCGAAGGCCAACGCCCACGGATTGCGTACAACGGGGTCTCGGGCAAACACCGAAATTGAGAAGCCCGGCGGCACCTCGGGCAGCAGCTCCGCATTCCCAAATCGATCGCCCGGTTGCGCCACGCTGGCGCCCCCCAGGCAAAGGCCTAGAAAAAGCCCTCCTCGCAGCACGGTCATGGAGAGGTACGTCTTCAGGACTCCGACGCGCCTCACCTGACATGCTTGGCTGCGCGTCCGGGGGCTGAAACGGATCGCTCGTCCGAGGAGCGACCATGAAACAGGGGGAACCAGAGTCATCGGTCCACTCCCCGTTGGTGCGAGGTGGTAAGGCCTGGCCGGTTTAGACTCATTCTTCGGCTGGCGGCTCCACTAGAAGCTTCACTCGATAAAACCGATGGCTCGCTGCCAGCCGATCATCGATCGCCACCGACAGTGGCTGGCCGTCCAGTGAGGTCAGGCTTTCCGCCCCGGGAACCGGCAGGTATTCACCCTCCAGTGAGTCGCTGACGCAGAGCGAGTAGGTTTTCTGAGCGACCGTTGGCCACGACAGGGACAACCCTGCGCCCGCGGAAGGGGCGATCGACAAGGCCAGCACCGAGTTCTTATCCGCCGGATCCGTTCCGGCCAGCTGTTCATCGCCGTCCGAAGCGCCATCGCCATCGGAGTCGAGATCTGCAGGAAAGACTCGCACCGAGAGATCATCCACCAGCATCACCCCCTTCACATTGAGGGGCCCGGCCGAGACTAGAGAAATCAACATGCTAACCGCCTCCTCTGGCACGGTAAGCTGTTCGAAACGCCGCACAAATGGAGAGGCGGCAACGGTACCCGCCCATCCCTCGCTTTGTCCCCGAACAATGAAATGCTTCTGCAGCACCAGCCCTCCACCCGCCTTGAAGAAGAGCACGGTGAACCGCATATCGCCCGTGGTGTTAAAAAGCTCATACCACTGGAGATCGAGCAGCTCACCTGCCCGTGCCTTGCCTTCCAAGGATATCGTTTGATACCACTCCCCATACCCATTGTCGTTGTCATCCACCAAGGCGAGAGCATGGGAGCCACTCATAGCTCGAGCCGTCGAAACCTGGCAGACGCGTCCGTCCGAACCTCCACGGCCCCAACCGGCGGGCAGTCCAGCCCCCGGATCATCGAGATCACTTCCTTCTTCGAAGGTCGGGTTGGGCCAAAAGTTCCCCACCAGGATATCGCCGGGGGGCAGGACGGCGATGGAGAGATCGTCGACGACCATCACGCCAGTCGTGGAGGGAGATCCTCCGGAAACCAGCGAGACTTGGAGTCGCGTCGCCCCCGCAGGCACCACCAAACGATCCACCCGACGCCCCAACGTGGAGCCCGTCACAGAGCCGGTCCAGCCGGGACTTTGCCCACGCGCCACGTAGTGCTGCTCGCCAACCAGCGCATTCGCCGCGGTCCAGAACAGCACGGTGAGCCTCATTTCCCCGCCCTCCTGAACTTGGAAAGCCTCATACCACTGCAGCTTGAGAGTGTCCCCAGCGGCCGCTACGCCGCTTAAATCCAGGTTGGCATACCACTCTCCGAAACCCGCCGTGTTGGTGTCGACGACCGCCAAGGCGTGGGTCGGGCTACTCGCCAGATTCGTCGTCACCTGATTGATCCCGACATCACTGCCACCACGATTCCACGCCAACGGGGTTCCACCAGCCTCATCCAAATTTGTTCCTTCCTCAAAAGTGGAGTTGGGCCAGACGTTGCCGGACAACAGGGTGTTGGGAACGGTGGCAATGGACAGATCATCGATCAGCAGAGCGCCCAGGGTTTCCGCCGGCCCGCCCGAGACCAGGCTAACCCGCAGCTTCGCCGCCGCATCCGGAACCGTCACCCGGGCGGAGCGCTTGACCAGGGGCGAGGCGCCGATCGATCCAGACCACCCGTCGCTTTGGCCCGTCACCGGGAAATGGTTTTGTCCAACCACACCATCCGCTGCGTCGAAAAAGAGAATCGATACCCGCATCTCACCCCCGCTGATGTCATGCACCTGGAACCACTGAACCTGGAGCGAATCGCCGGGATTGGCACGCCCGCCGAGCCCCACGTCCGCATACCACTCGCCATAGTTGGCGGCATCGGCATCCACAACCGCCAAGGCGTGCGAGGGACTCTGGGAGTTTTCGGCACTGACCTGGTTGATCAGCGGATCACTGCCTCCCCGGTTCCATCCGGACGGGGTGCCCGTGGATTGGTCGAGGTCCTGGCCGCTCTCAAACGTCGGGTTGACCCAAAAATTACCGGGCAGGAGGATGGGTTGTCGGGGTTTGGTGACAGACACATCGTCGATCAGCATTTCACCCGTCACCGAAAGGGCTCCTCCCGAAACCAGTGAGAGCTGAAGCCGGGTGGCGCCGCTCGGCACCGTCAACGGTTCGAGGCGAGCCGTCAGGGAGGAGGAGGCCAAGTCCCCGTTCCAGCCCGCGCTGGCACCGCGCACTACGAAGTGGTTCTGGCTGAGCAGAGTGTTATTCGCACTCCAGAAGAGGACTGTCACCCGCATCTCTCCTCCCGCGATCTGATAGGCTTCCTGCCACCTTAGGTTGACGGTTTCCCCGCCATTCACGAGCCCTTCCAAGCTGAGGTTGGAATACCACTCCGCATAGCCCTGCGTATCCGTGTCATTCACCAGCAGCGCATGAATTGGGCTCGAGGACAGCGCGGTGGTCATCTCGCAGAGCGCCGGGTTGCTGCCACCCCGAGCCCACCCCGTCGGCGTGCCCGTCGGTAAATCTAGCTCGACTCCTTCCTCGAAACTGGGGTTAGGCCAAAAATTGTCGGCCGGAACTTGCGCGGTGCAGAGGGAGGAAAGTGAAGCGCTGAGGCCAGCGACCGCCCAAAAGCGCGACCAAGCAGGGTACGAAAAGGTCTTCATAGGATAAGTCGAGTCATGCCCCCTCAAGCCACCGAATCTAGCCCCGCCGGACGTGACGATGAGAAGTCCGGTGGAGGACAGATGGCCGGGGTACCATCCCGACTTACCGCTATAATGTTTGCCCAGTCAAGGGCAAACCCGGGAAAGAAAATAGCGGCCAGCCGTCCCCTCACGGCCGACCGCCTGGTGACTACTGCTCCCAAGCAGCGTGTTCTTTCACCAAATTCTCAACAGCGTCAATGGCCCAACATCCAGGGGCGGCGATTGCGCTTGGTGGAGCGTTGGAGCACCGGGCGGTCGGTGGCTCCGCGGCGTGGCGCATGCGAGTGCCCGCAGCCGGAGCTGCAGACATGTGGCGCATGAGCGCTGCGCTCATTGGTCTCGTGAGCCATCCTGACCGCCGGAGTGGTCCCGCGCAGGTTGACGACGGTGAACTGCTTTTGCGCCGGCCCACCGCACTCGGGACAAGTGGCGGACTGGCTGGATTGCTGAAGGGTTCGCATGAGGTCGAACACCCCGCACGACTCGCAATGATATTCGTAAATCGGCATACGGGTGTCCTCACTTGGCCACCGACAGGTCCGCTTTGCCTTTGATCATCTTGGTGGGACCTTTGGCCGTGGGCGTGATATCGAAGTCGAAGATCTCCGTCGGGATCGCCACCGTCGCACAGGCGTTCGGGATGTCGACAATGCCGCTGATCCGACCCTCCACCGGCGCAGTCCCCAGAATCGCGTAGGCCTGCTCGCCGGTGTAGCCGAACTTCTTCAGGTACTCGATGGCATTCAGACAGGCACGTCGGTAGGCCACGTGAGCATCCAGGTAGTATTGCTTTCCAGCCTCGTCGACCGAGATTCCTTCGAAGATCAGGTGACGGAGGTAGCGCGGTTCCACCGGGCTGGGTTGGAAGATCGGATTGATGATCCCGTACTTCTGCATCCCGCCTTTGATGACGGCCACTCGAAGATCGAGCCAGCCCGCCATCTCGATCGCACCGCAGAAGGTGATCTCGCCGTCGCCCTGGGAGAAATGGATATCACCCATGGACAACCCCGCGCCCTTGACGTAAACCGGGAAGAACACCCGGGATCCACGGCTGAGGTTCTTGATGTCGCAGTTGCCGCCATGCTCCCGGGGCGGGACGGTGCGTGCTGCCTCGCGCGCCGCGATCTTGGCCTTCTCCGGGCTCATGGTGCCCAAGTGAGCGGTGCTCGCGTCGGGAAGCGCCGCCAGCGGCGGAACGCGGCGGGGATCCGTGGCCACCAGGGCGGCCTCCCGCTTGTTCCAGGTATCCAGGAGCTTCTTCGACGGCAGGCATCCAATCAAACCGGGATGCATGATTCCAGCAAAGTTCACGCCGGGAATCTGCTTGGACGAGGTATACACACCGTGGAAATCCCAACACGCCTTGCGAGCCTCGGGATAGTGCTCCGTCAGAAACCCTCCGCCGTTCTCCTTGGCAAAGATGCCCGTGAAACCCCACTCGGAGTCCGTCAGCGTGCCGATGTCCAAAATATCAACGACGAGAAGATCGCCGGGTTCCGCCCCGACCACTTCAATCGGGCCGCTGAGGTAATGCACCTTGGTCAGATCGACATCGCGCACGTCCGCGGCGTTGTTGTTATAGCCGATCTGGCCACCGGTCCAATCCACGCACTGAACCCGAAATTCATCCCCCGGCTTGACCCGCGCAATCATCGGGATGTCCGGGTGCCAACGGTTGTGAATCACATCCTGCTGGTCCGCAGGGGTTTTCAAGTCGACCTCGATCAGCGGCTTGCGGGAAAGGCCCGGAGCGGCGGTGGGAGTCGTCCGCAAGGTGAATCCCTTCGCATTGGCCTTCGAGAGAGAGTCGACCAAACGATTTCCTGGGGTGATGATACTAGGTTTGGGGGAGCTTCTAGGCATAGGATTGGTGGTTGCTTTTGTTGTTGGTTGTGTTGCGGGTAAGAGGGGTTGCGCGTTTAGACAGCCAGCAGTGCTTTGACCTTGTTGGCATCGACATCCTTGCGGAGTTCTTCGTGAATGAATCGGCCGCGCTCCATGACGAGCACGCGATCGCAGACATCCATCATGAAGCTGACGACTTGCTCAGTCACCACGATGGCCAGGCCGCGCATCTGCCGAATTTGCTTCAGTGCGCGGGCGATGTCTTTGATGATGGAAGGCTGGATGCCCTCGGTGGGTTCGTCGAGGATCAGCACCTTCGGGTTGCTGGCGAGAGCTCGAGCGATGGCGAGTTGTTGTTGTTGGCCGCCGGAGAGGTTACCACCGCGACGCTTGCGCATCTCGAAGAGAACCGGGAAGAGGGCGTAGATCTCATCCATCGCGCTCTTGGACATCGGCCCCTTGGCACCGGTGAGGATGTTGTCGAGGACACTGAGCGTCGGAAAGATCATCCGACCTTGAGGGACGTAAGCCATTCCTGCGCCCACACGCTGAAAGGGAGGAACCCCAGCCAGCTCCGCATCGCCGACCTTGATCGAGCCACTGCGGGTCGGGAGGATCCCGATCAACGACTTGAGCAACGTCGTTTTGCCCATGCCATTGCGCCCCATGATGGCGAGGATTTCGCCGGGCGGAACCTTGAAGTTCGCATCGTAGATGACTTGGCTTTGGCCGTACCCCGAGTTGAGTTGGGTGATTTGCAGCATACTTGGTTGGCTTGGGTGTGTTCGCGGGTGGGAGGCGCCTGCGGGGCTCAATGTCCCAGATAAACCTCCTGAACCTTCGGGTTGCTTTGAATCTCCTCCATGGTGCCTTCAGTAAGGATCTTGCCCAGGTGTAGAACCGTCACGCGATGCGCGATGCGGGACACGAACTCCATGTCGTGTTCGATGATGATGATGGATCGCCCCTTGCAGATCCGTTGCAGCAGCTTGGCGGTTTTTTCCCGCTCCGCGGGGCTCATTCCCGCCACCGGCTCATCCAACATGAGCAACTCCGGCTCCTGCATCAGGAGCATGCCGATCTCAAGCCATTGCTTCTGCCCATGGCTCAGAAACGCGCCCTCCATATCCAGAAACTCGGAGAGATAAATCTCCTCGGCTACCTTGTGAATCTGCTCGGTCACGTCCGCGGTGCGACGGAAGGTGAGGCACCCGAGAACATTGCGGCCGCGCGGAAACGAGATCTCGAGGTTCTCGAACACCGTAAGATTCTCGTAGATGGAGGGAGTTTGAAACTTGCGGCCGATGCCGGCGCGAACGATCTGATGCTCCGCCAGCCCCACCAGCTCCCGGTTGCGGAACTTGATGCTTCCGGCGGTCGCCTTGGTTTTGCCGCAGATAAGGTCGAGCACCGTCGTCTTGCCCGCCCCGTTCGGACCGATGATGACGCGGAGTTCATCCTGGTCCAGATACAGATTCAGTTGATCCACCGCACGGAATCCGTCGAAGGAAACGGTCAGATCCTCGATGGCCAGTAAATAGTCAGTGGTTGAGCTCATGAGTTGGAACCTCCAGGGATGACGGGCTTGACGGACGCGGCCGCCACGTCTTGCGCTTCGGTGGAAGCGCGTTTGCGGTAGTTTCGAATGCGGGCAACGAGCGCGTCCCAACCGCCAGCGATGCCATTCGGAAAGAACATGACGACGGCGATGAACAAGCCGCCCATGCAGAAGAGCCACAGCTGCGGGAAGGTCTCGGAAAAGAGGCTCTTTCCGGTGTTGACCAGCAGCGTGCCGTAGACGGCGCCGAAGAGGGAAAGCTTCCCACCCACGGCGGCGAAGATGACCATCTCGATCGAAGGAACGATTCCCACCAGTGAAGGACTGATGAATCCGACCTGGAGCACAAACAGCGCCCCACCGATCCCGCTCAGCATGGCCGCCAGACAGAACACGAAGATCTTCAAGGCGGCCACATCATAGCCCGAGAACCGCACGCGATCCTCTTTCTCGCGCATCGCCAGGAGGAGCCGTCCGAGCTTGCTGCTGAGCACATAACGACAGAACAGGATGCTCGCGAAGAGCAGTCCGATGGTCACAAAATAGAGCACGTATTGCGCGGATTGGGTGCGGATATCCCACCCGAGCAGCGTGCGGAGGTCGGTGATGCCGTTACGGCCCCCGGTAAGTCCCTGGTTGCCATCAATACCCAGGGACAGGATCAGCGCCAGCGCCTGGGTGATGACGGCGAAGTACACTCCGCCCACTCGACGTCGGAACATGGCGAACCCCAGAATCAGGGCGAGCAGCCCGGGGACGGCCATAATGGCGATCACGGCGAACGGGAAGCTTTTGAACGGCACCCACAAGGCGGGGAGCGCGGTCAGCTGGTTCCAATCCATGAAGTCAGGAATTCCCGGGGTGCTTTGAATCTTGGTGCTGATGGGGTCCGAAGCCTCGAGCTTCAGGAACATGGCCATGCAATAGCCACCCAGTCCGAAGAAGACCCCCTGCCCCAGGCTCAGCACCCCGGTCTTGCCCCAAAGCAGCACGAGGCCCACAGCGACGAACGCGAAGGTCAGGTACTTCCCGACCAAGTTGAGGCGGAAGATTTCCAGCGAGAAGGGCAACACGACGCCCAGCAGCAGGAAGAGAATGGCGAATCCCCAGACTCCCTGCTTTCCGCCGATCACCGATTGGTAAAATTTGCTCATAGTGACGAGTTGAGTCTCAGCAGTATCGTGGAGGTTTACTGACGAACCTTGGAGGCAAACAGCCCCTGCGGCCGGATCATGAGAATGATGACGATGGCCAGAAGGACCACGACTTTGCCCATGGTTCCCTGGAGGAAGAACTCGGAAATCGACTGGCCTTGCGCAATTCCGAAGGCGGAGGCCACCGTCCCCATCAAGCTGGCCGTACCTCCAAATACCACCACCAGGAAGGTGTCCACGATGTAGCGCGAGCCGCTGTCCGGACCGGTGGAGCCAATGGTGGTAAAGGCCGCACCCGCGACACCCGCAATCCCGCAGCCCAAGGCGAAGGTGAAACGATCAACCATCCGGGTATTGATCCCCACGGCGTCGCTCATGACACGATTCTGCACGGTGGCTCGCATCTGAAGCCCGCGGCGGGACTTGAACATGAACAGCCACACGCCGGCGGTGAGCACCAGGGTGAGGCCCATGACAAAGAGGCCGTTGATCGGAATGTCGATGTTGCCGGTGGGTTTGATCGAACCCATCAACCATTCGGGCAGCGTGGGCGTTACCTCACGTGCGCCGAAGATGGAGCGGAACGCCTGCTGCATCACCAAGCTCAGCCCCCAGGTCGCGAGGAGCGTGTCGAGCGGACGCTTGTAGAGGAACCGAATCAGGCTCCACTCCACCAGCAATCCCATGAGAGCGCACACACCGAAGGCGATGACGATCGCCACCACAAAGTAGTAGGGGGCGAAGGCCGGAAATTTGTCGTGAACCACGGTCGAGCAGAGATAAACCACATAGGCGCCCAGCGCCATAAACTCGCCATGGGCCAGATTCACCACTCCCATCTGGCCGAAAATAATCGCCAGACCCAGGGCCATCAGGAGCAAAACGCTGAACAGGCTCAGACCTGAGAATCCTTGCATCAGCAGAATGGAACTTAGCTCAGAAGCGGTCATAGTTGTGAGATCGTAAGAGTTTAAGCGCGGAACGAACGGCCCATGCGGGCTGAGTTCAAATCCTCAGCCCGCATGGCAGAGACTCATTGATAACCCTTCGGGAACGGGTCGGGTTCGATCAAACCGGATTCATACAGCACCTTGGCCTGACCATCGGCGCCCCATTTTCCAATGCGGAGCTTGCTCCACAAATGGTGGTTCGGGTGAATCTTGACGTACTCCTCGGGAGCATCCTTGAATTCGATGCCCGGCGAAGCGGCGGCAATCTTGTCGATGTCAAAGCTTCCAGCCTTCTCGACAGCCAGCTTCCAAAGCCACGGCCCAAGATACGCTGCCTGGGTCACGTCGCCGATGACGCTCTTCGCGCCATACTTGGCTTTGAACGCTTTGACGAAGGCCTGATTGTTGGGATTCTCCAGACTCTGGAAGTACTTCATCGCCGAGTAGAAGCCGACCAGGTTTTCACCACCGATTCCGAGAACTTCGTCTTCGGTAACCGAGATGGTCAGCAAGGTCCACTTATCGGAGGTGATGCCAGCTGCCTTCATCTGCTTGTAGAAGGAGACATTGCTGCCACCCACCACAATCGCGTAGATGACATCCGGCTTCTTGAGCTTGATCTTGTTGATCAGGGAGCCGAACTGCGTATGGCCCAGGGCATAGTATTCTTCGCCCACCACCGTGCCCTTCAGCACATTCTCAATGTGTTTGCGGGCGATCTTGTTCGACGTTCTGGGCCAGATGTAGTCGGATCCAATCAGGTAGAAGGTCTTGGCCTTTTTCTCTTTGGCGATCCAATCCAAGCCAGCCAAAATCTGCTGGGTGGCTTCCTGTCCCGTGTAAATCACGTTCTTGGACTGCTCCAAGCCCTCGTAAAACGTGGGATAGTAGAGCATGCCGTTTTCTTTTTCGAAGACAGGGAGCACCGCTTTGCGGGAGGCGGAAGTCCAGCAGCCGAATACGGAGGCCACCTTGTCGTTGACGAGAAGCTTCTTGGCTTTCTCAGCGAAGGTGGGCCAGTCGCTGGCACCATCCTCGACGATGATCTTGATCTTTCGTCCAAGCACACCGCCCATGGCGTTGATCTGCTCGATCGCCAGCTGCTCAGCTTGAATGGAACCCGTCTCGCTGATCGCCATCGTGCCAGTCGCGGAGTGCAGCTGGCCTACGGTGACGGTGTCATCGGTCACCGCGAGCCCGGTCGTGTTGACTTCTGAGGTGGGTGGGTTGGCGGCGAACAAGGGCTGACTGGAAGAAAGAAATCCGGCGGCCGTCAGCAGGGGCAGCAGGAGTTTGAGGGAGTGAAGTGCTTTCATAGCTTATTAGTCTAATCCGGTCGGTTGGTTATGTTGTGGTGTCGGTTTGCAGGTCGCACTTCGCTATAGCAACCACGGTACCAACCTGAGGCGCAGGATCACTCGGTGTTTCATAAAGACTCATGCGCGAAGTTCTCGATGATCACCAACTCCATTCATTCGATGAGCAGAGGCCCGCGCTGTAGCGCCGTCGGTCGATGTGCGAGCCGGAAAACGGAAAGGGATTTTTCTGCCCATATGCACTGAACGCGTGATCGGAATGGAGATCTTTCATCCATTCAGCCGAGCGGCGAAGCATCAAACCGCGTCCCAGGCGCCAAAGTTCGAATGCGATGACACTGCGCTCATGAACCGAAAAGTACAGTGTGTCGTTTTCTGTTCATGATTCACGGCCTCTCCATGAACTCCTTCCTCTCCGCGCTCTCCGCGCCTCCGCGAGAGATTTCGGCAGTCCTTCCGAGTCAGGGGGGAGATCTTTTCTCGCGGAGGCGCGGAGAACGCGGAGAGGGAGAGTCACTGATGAACCACGGATTTCCCTGATTCCACGGATTAAGAATCCTGAAGGGATCGGAAGTGAAACTCCCTTCTTCGCATGAGTTCCTGAGGCCGAAGCCGAGAACCCGCAGGGTTCAAAGAGATTAGCCGGGGCGTGGAGCGCAGCGACACCCCCGGTCTGTCAGCACAAGTCTCAGAAGCCGGTGGCATCGCTGCGCGATGCTCCGTACTTTTCACGGTTCCGGGGGTGCGAGCACCCCCGGCTAGATCTCTTTGAACCCTGCGGGTTCGGGACCTGCCCGCAAAGTGTGAAACGCTGGCGTTGCCCCGCTCGCTCCCCTACCACCAGGTTCATGGCCCCGATTCACGTCCGTTCTTCGGAGGTGGCCCCTATCCAATCCGTGAGGTCCAGTCTCCCCGCACGCAGTGCCCTCCAGCAGGCCGTCGCGACATTTCCTACGTCATTCTTTATCACAAATGAGGTTCAAAATCCGACTCACCTCAGGTGAGGACAAGTCCGACAGGCTGCTAGGGAATCAGTCCGCGCTGCTTGAGCCAATAGGCAAGATCCCGGCTCCAGGGGTGGGCATTCTTGAAGGGCGGCTGGTCGGCGAGACCGATCCCGTGCCGCCCGTTCTGGTAAACATGGAGGTCAAAAGGCACACCCTGGCGCTGCAGCGCGGCGGCAAATTCCAGAGCGTTCTCCACCTTGACGCCCTTGTCCTCCCATGTGTGCCAAATAAAACAAGGGGGCGTCTCCGGGGTTACCTGAAGCTCATTCGACAGGGATTTGACCAGCTCCGGGGAAGGCTCCTTCCCCAACAGGTTGTTTTTAGAACCTTGATGGGTGTTGGGTCCCATGCTGATAACCGCATAACAAAGGACTCCGAAGTCAGGTCGAGAGCTTTCGCGATCAATGAGGTCGGCCGACGCTGCGTTCCCGGAATCGAAGTGGGTGAGCAAGGTGGACGCAAGGTGGCCTCCCGCCGACGAACCCATGATGCCCACCTTCTTGGGATCCACCTTCCAGGCGGCCGCATTCGCCCGAACCCAGCGCAGGGCGCGCGCCGCATCCTCAAGCATGCGTGGATGTCGATATCCCTGAGAACCCAGCCGATACCGGAGCACGAACGCACTGATCCCCTGCTGGTTCAGCCAGAGTGCGTAATCCTTGCCTTCGTGGGATGCCAGCCCACCATATCCGCCTCCCGGGCAGATCACCACGGCAGCCGTCACGCCGGTGGCAACCGCAGCCGGATAGGGGGTAACCGTCGGGATGTCCTTTTCCTCGGTGCCCAGCGCTCCCGGAGCGCCATGAGGCCACAAGGGCACGGGGTTTTGCTGCGCTGGCAGGGAGAGGGCCATCATCAGGACACCCAGAGCCAGTCCGATTGTGGGTCGCGAGGGAATCGTCATGCCCGAAGCATAAGGATCCGCCGCGAAGAAGCTCAACTCGGAAAGAACGGCGCTACGAAGCCCCAGATGTGAGCCTGGACCGCCTCGATTCCGGCCGAGGCATCGATGACCCGAATCCGGGATGGTTCGCGCTCGGCCTGGAGTCGAAAGCCGGCCTCCACCTTGGAGAAAAATTCGCGGTCTTCCTCCTCAAACCGATCCCGCACCCCGGGCGCGGTCCCCAATCGGGCGGCCCGGCGGCGCTCACTGACTTCGACCGGCACCGCCAGCAACAGAGTCAGATGCGGCCGGGTCGTTCCCACCGCGAAATCGATGATGGCACGCACCTGCGCCAGATCGAGGCCGCGGCCGTAGCCTTGGTAAGCAACGGTGGAATCGAAGAACCGGTCACACAACACCACCTCGCCCGCGTCCAACGCCGGCCTGATCACCTCGCGCACCAGTTGAGCGCGGCTGGCGTTCATGAGCAGCAATTCCGCCTCCGGCGTCATGGCGCGGTTGTTCTCGCTGTGCTTGAGGGTATGACGAATCTCCTCTCCGATCGGAGTGCCTCCAGGCTCCCGAAGCAGGCGAACCCGACGGCCGCAGGCGCGGAGACGCTGCTCCAGCAGCTGAATTTGCGTGCTCTTTCCCCCGCCCTCCGTCCCTTCGAAAGTAATAAAGAGACCCGAATCGGGGCGAGGTGAGAAATGCGTTTCGGTCATACTGAGCCACATGCTGCTCAGCCGTGGGAAAGAGAGCCAGTCCTAAGTCACACCGCGACCTAAGGCGCGCCTAATCCGCTTCTTCCTCGAGCGCCCGGTTGAAGGCCTCGGCTTTGCGAACGAACAGCATCGCTCGTTTGAAGTCCCGCTTGTGTTGAAGGTAGGCACCGAGTTTGTAGTAGCCTTCGGCCGAAGGTTTGTCGGCTACATGGTTGATCATAACCTGAAAGTCCGCCTCGTTCCACTGGCGCACGGACGGAGGCACTTCCGGGCGGGCCGAGGCGATCGAGATGCCCTCGATCTGCTGCATCACGACGTGAAATACCATCACGAGGATGCCACCGATCAGAAACCCCTTGAGATTTGGACGAACAAAAATGCCGTTATTGCCGTTCTGCATACAACTTCTGTTTCGTGCCGGTTTCCACCGTTGCCCCGGCTTCGGACACTCCAGGCACATGCACAAGTCGTGCCATGCCCTTGTTCCATCGGCAGCCCTCTCCAATCCCTTAGGGCGCCGAACCGGGAAAGAGTTCAACTTCCCAAGGATTAGGGGGATTTTCCGCGTTCCAGGCCTGAAAAGCGGCGCCGCGGCCAGCCGTCCCTGCTAACTCCCTGGTGGCGGGCGACGCGAGCAGGGTCGATCCACGCGCCAAAATTGGCGCATCCACTGTCCTGTTATTGAACGAGCAGCCCACTTTTAGCTTGAGCTTCCGCCCAATAACGCGAATCAAGGGGGACGTGGCGAAGCGAGAACGGGTGGGTAGCGGCTGTCCGAGGAAGGCATCCAGGCTAGGCTGCGTGCGTCCCGCGCTCCAGGGCTCAGAACATGCAGGCGATGATAACACAACTTCGGTCCCGTCTGGGGAACACCCTGGACGGACTCGGCCAGATTACTCTCCTGGGCAGCGAGGCATTGACCTCCCTGGTCGGGCGCCGGTGGGAAGCAAGCCATCTGCTTTACCAGATTTATTTCATCGGCATTAAGTCCCTTTCGGTGGTGCTGATCACAGGCGCTTTCACCGGCATGGTGCTCTGCGCGCAAACCTACTTCCAATTCCACAAAGTCCGCATGGACACCGCCACGCTGGCGGTGGTGAGTGTGTCGATGTGCAGCGAGCTCGGTCCGGTGCTGAGCGGGCTCATGGTGGCGGGACGTGTGGGCGCAGCGATGGCTGCCGAGTTGGGCACGATGAAGGTAACCGAACAGATAGACGCCCTGCGAGCACTCGCCACCCACCCAGTGGACTACCTCGTGGTGCCCCGGATCCTGGCCACCACCCTTGTCATGCCTTTGCTGACCACCTGCTCGATCTGCGTGGGAATCGGGGCCGGCTACATCGTGGGCGTTACGCTTCTGGGCATCGATCCGGCCTACTCCTGGCACAACATGGTGCGCTACACCTCGGCGGAGGACGTGGTCATGGGACTGATCAAATCAGTGATCTTCGGAGGGCTTATCTCGCTGATCGGCTGCTTCAAAGGGCTGCACTGCCATCAAGGGGCCGAAGGCGTGGGCAAGGCCACCACGGAAGCCGTTGTGTTCAGCTCCATCACCATCCTCATCAGCAACTTTTTTCTCACCATGTTGCTGACCCGCATTTTCGCCAGCGAATGATCGAGACTCGAAACATTCGCAAACGATTCGGCACCCAACAGGTCCTGGCCGGGGTCGATCTCAAGATCGAATCCGGGGAGGCGGTGGCCATCGTTGGACGCAGCGGCTGCGGCAAAAGCATTCTGCTCAAACACCTCATCGGCTTGCTCGCCCCGGACGAGGGGCAGGTGCTGATTGACGGCCGGGAGATCGCCCACCTGCCGGAACGGGAGCTGCTCGAAGTGCGTCGACAGTTCGGTCTGCTCTTTCAAAGTGCCGCGCTCTTCGACTCCCTGACCGTGCACGAAAACGTGGCGTTCCCGCTACGGCGCCAGCGAAAGAGCAGCGAAGCAGAAATCGGCAGGCGGGTCGCGGAAGCGCTGGACATGGTCGGACTCCCAGGCACCGGAAACAAGAAGCCGGCCGAACTGTCCGGGGGGATGCGTAAGCGGGTGGGCTTGGCGCGGGCGATCGTCTACCGGCCCAGCATCCTCCTCTACGATGAGCCGACCACGGGACTCGACCCGATCGCCTCCGACAGCATCGACCAGCTGATTCGGCAACTCTGCCACCAACTTAAAACCACCACAGTCGTGGTGACTCACGACATGCGCAGCGTCAGGACCATCGCCGGGAGGGTTCTCCTCCTCCATCAAGGACGGATCTACGCCAATCAAGGGACCGCCGAACTCTTTGCTTCGGCGGATCCGATCGTCCACCAGTTTGTTAACGGCATCGCCGATCGCAAAGACACCCCGACTTGATTCAACCCACCCATGAGCGACTCCCGAATCTCCACCAAAGTTGGCATCTTTGTCCTGATCAGCCTCACGTTGTTGGGGTTCCTGATCCTCAACTTTTCCAAGGGCCTGTCCCTGATCCATCCGACCTATGTGATCAAACTGCGGACCTCGGATGTCGGAGGAATCAAGCGTCAGGCCCAGGTCCTGCTGGGCGGACTCAAGGTCGGCACCGTTGCGGAGCTCTCGCTGGCGCCGGACGGTAAATTGGTCGTCCTCAGGTTGGAAATCGACCGACGCTACCCACTGCGACAGGATGCCCACTTTTCGATTGAGCAATCGGGATTCCTAGGGGATCAGCATGTGTCGATCTACCCCCAAAGCACGACCGCTCCCTTGCTCGGCGACGGAGCAGAGGTTCGCTGCGAGGAACCGTTCAACCTGCAGGACGCCGCCAAGGCTGCCACCGGCTTCATCCAGCGGATCGACCAAACCGCCCATCGACTCGATGAGGCCATCGCCCGCGTCGACCGGGTCGTGCTCAACGAAACCGCCCTAAGCAACATCAACCTGAGCATTTCCAACTTCAAAACCCTCTCCCAAAAAGCGGTGCGCATCGCGGATGAAGTCGAGTTGTTGGTATTGACCAACCGACCGAGTCTGACGGTGTCGGTGACCAATCTCCAGCGCTTCACCGAGGAGATGAACCGTCTCGCGACCAACCTCAATGGAACCGTCCAGGAAAACCGGGACGAGATAGGGACCGTCATTCAGACCCTTCAGTCCTCCACGAAATCGCTCGATGAACTGCTCAAAGGCCTCCAGGCAGGCCAGGGACTCGCCGGAGGACTACTCCGGGATGAGGAATTGCGAGAGACCGTAATGCAAACCATGATGAATTTGAAGACGCTGAGCAGCAACCTGACCCGCTATGGGATTCTTTACAAACCCCGACCGGTCAAAAAGGATCCCTCTGGTCCTCCCGAAGGCACCAAAGGCTCCGGCTTGCTTCGCCGATGAACCTTTGGCCGATACGGCTCTTTTTTCTCCTGCTCTGCGCTGCAGGCGGATACTCCTTGAGCCAAGTGCATCCTACGCTGGTTGAAAACGGCCGGCTTGGACTGTTGGTGGGTTGCACCCTCGGGGGCGTGGTCATCGGCATCGACGAAATGCTGAAGGGGTTCTCCCTGCGAGCCTTTTCGGCGGCGACTTTCGGCCTGATTTTGGGAACGCTGATCGCCTGGATGGTGGATCAGTCACGGCTGTTCGAATACGCCGATGAGCGCCAGCGCTGGCTGATTCGCGTGTCCCTGTTCCTCAGCTTCGGCTACCTGGGCATCATCCTCGCCATGCGAAGCAACAAGGAGGACTTCGCGCTCATCATTCCCTATGTGCGCTTCACCCGGGAAAACAAGCCCGAGATGCTGATGATTCTGGATACCAGCGCGATCATCGATGGCCGCATCGCGGAACTGGTGGAAGGGAGGTTCTTTGAGGGGATCCTGGTTCTGCCCCGCTTTGTGCTGAAGGAACTGCAACAAGTCGCGGACTCGGCCGATGCCGCCAAACGGATGCGTGGACGCCGCGGCTTGGAGATGCTCCAGCGGCTGCAACAGAATCGAAGCATCGAAGTGCGCATTCACGACTCGGAGTTTCCCGACGAAAAAGAGGTGGACAGCAAGCTGCTCCGGCTGACTCAGACATTGGACGGCCGACTGTTCACGACGGACTACAATCTGTCCAAGGTGGCCGAGCTGCAGGGCATCCCCTGCCTGAACCTGGCCTTGCTGGCCAACGTGATGAAACCGGTGATACTCCCGGGAGACACCCTGCAGTTGAAGCTGGTGCGGGAAGGCAAGGAGCGCGGGCAAGCCATCGGCTACCTGCCCGACGGAACCATGATTGTGGTGAACCAGGCTCAGGGCCTGGTTGGACAAACTACCCAGGTGCAAGTATCGAGCTTGCTTCAGACGGGAGCTGGAGTGATCATTTTCGCAGATCTGAAAACCGCGCTGGCCGCCTGAGGTCGTCGCATTGCCGAGAGCCTATTGCCACCTGCACGCGCCTATGAAACTCGTCACCATTCTAAACACCTTTCAGCCGATGGAGGCCCAACTCATCCGTTCGCGTTTGGAAGCCGCGGGGTTCCACCCCGAAGTGGTCAATGAACTCTCTGCGTTTAGCGTGGAGGGCTATTCCATGGCTACCGGGGGAATTCAGGTGAAGGTCCCCGAGACCGAGCTGACCGACGCCACCGAGCTGCTGGCAGCTGACAAGGCAGCTGAGAATTAATCCACTCCCATGACCAAGTCGCTCCTGAAATCACTCCAATCCCTTAAGCGACAGATGCGGCCCGGAGAGCTGATCCTGGACCCCGCCACCTGCGCAGACTACTCCGGCGACAAGTGGTTCGCTCGGCATCAGCCGGATGCGGTGGCTCGGCCGCGCGACACCAAGGCCGTCGCTCAACTGCTCCGCTACGCAACCCGCCAGGGTATCCCCGTCACCCCAAGAGGAGCCGGCTATGGCTATGTGGGCGGCTGCGTGCCGGTGCAGGGAGGGATCGCGTTGTCCTTGGAGAAGCTGAACCGGATACTGGAAGTCAACCCGCAGGATTTTGTCGGAGTCGTGCAACCCAATGTGATCACGGCTCAGTTTCAGGCCGAGGTTGAAAAGCGGGGCCTATATTACCCGCCCGATCCGGCCAGCCGGGCGGACTGCAGCCTGGGTGGCAATATTGCCAGCAATGCCGGGGGCCCGCGCTGCTTGAAGTATGGCGTGACTCGGGACTATGTACTCGGCCTGGAAGTGGTTAGCCCCACGGGCAGCATCCTCCGGCTTGGCAGCCGCACCCATAAGAACAAGACCGGGTTCGACCTGCATCGCCTCTTCGTTGGAAGCGAGGGCATGCTCGGAGTGATCACCGAGGCAACCTTGAAGCTGATCCCCCTGCCCCCCTACCGCGCCTGCATCGCCGTCGGGTTCAGTCACATGCGCCAAGCCATCCAGGCGCTCCACTCCGTGTTCGCCCAGGGTTTCCTCCCCTGCGCCCTCGAAATTGCCGACTCGTTCACACTGAAAGCGGCCCGCCAGCGGACGGGTAGCCAGGATCTCGAAGGATGCAATGCCCTCGTGATCCTCGAACTTGACGGTCAGACGCAATCGGTGCGACAGGAGATCCTGGCCGTCGAGAAACTGGTGCGGGCCTTGCGTCCTGTGTTCATCAAACGAGCCCTGGGGGCCGTTCAGAGCGAAAAGCTCTGGGCCGTCCGGCGCGAGTTTTCATATGCACTCCGGGATACGGGGCTTACCAAGCTCAATGAGGACGTCGTGGTCCCTCGAGGGCAGCTTGAGGCTCTGTTCGCCCTGGCCGCCCGGCTGCAGAAGAAGTTCGGAATCTCCATAGCGTCGTTCGGCCATGCGGGCGATGGCAACATTCATGTCAACCTGATGGTGGACCTCGATCAACCCGGAGCCAAGGTGAAGTCAGAACAGGCGCTCGACGCCCTCTTTCAAGGGGTGCTGAAGCTGGGCGGCGTGGTCACCGGCGAACATGGCATCGGCATCGCCAAACGACCCTGGTGGAACCTCGCCGTGTCACCCGAGGTCAACGAACTGCATCAAACGATCAAGCGAGCCCTCGACCCGGCTGGCATTCTGAATCCAGGTAAGTTCTTGAAGCCCTCGTAGCCCGCCGGCCCCAGCCCTCAGGCATGGAAACGCCTAAACGTTTCCCTCTCAAGCTCGGCCTGAAATCGCCGAATACTTCCTCGGGTGTGGGCCTTGCTTCTATTCGTCGGAACACGTCAGAGCTGGATCGGGCATGTCCCGAGACGGGTTCGATACGTACTCCAGAGCCGTTTCACCACGTGCTCCCAGCCTCTGGCCCTGCCGGCGAGCCGGCTGATCGCCAGCGTGCTGCTCCTCCTGGGGCTTTGCCTGTCGGCAGCTGAAGCGACAGGGGCGGGCAAAGGAGAAGATGAAGGACTGAGTGTCGATGCCCTCAAGGCGATGTCCCTGGAGGAGTTAAGCGAGATTCCCGTGCTCATCGTGTCCAGCGCCTCCAAGCGTGAGCAACGCTCATCGGAAGCGCCCGCCTCGGTCAGTGTCGTAACGCGGGAGGATATCCAACACTTCGGGCATCGTACGCTCGGAGATGTGCTCAGCAGCGTGCGCGGATTCTACGTGAACAACGACCGGTCGTACTCCTTTTTGGGAACTCGCGGAGCCCACTTCGCCGGCAGTTACGGAGGACGCACCCTAGTCTTGGTGAATGGGCACCGGATCGCCGATCCGATCTATGACACCGCCCCGATCGGCTATGAGTTTCCCGTCGATGTCGATCTTATCGAACGCGTCGAAGTGGTGCGGGGACCCGGCTTTTCGATCTATGGCAACAACGCCTTCTTTGCCGTGATCAACGTCGTCACCCGGACGCCGGCTTCGGTGGATGGCGGCGAGGTTTCCGGGGGCTTGGGCAGCTACGACACCTTCTCCGGACGCCTGACCTACGGTCGCCAGTTCACCAATGGCCTAGCCATGCTTCTGTCAGGAACCCTGCTGGACCGCGCCGGCCACTCGGAACTGTTCTACCCGGAATATCGCGCTGAAAACGGGGGCATCGCTCGCGACATGGATCATGAAAAATCGCGCAACGCGTTTATGTCGCTCAGCTATGCCGACTTCACGCTCAGCGGCGCCTGGTCGGAGCGAACCAAGCAGGTCCCCACCGCGCAATACGGCAACGTCTTCAACGACCCTCGCTATCGACTCAGGGACATGCGCGACTATCTGGAAGGAAGATACCAGCGCGCCTTCGGCGAAAGTTGGGAGGTCATGGGGAGGCTCTACCTGGACCGCTATCGCTACGGTGGAGTCTACCCTTTTCCCAGCTCCGGCCCCGCCCCGCCCAACCCAGTCTCCTTCAACATCGACGACGCCCTGGCGTGGTGGTGGGGCGGAGAGGCGAACGTCAGCAAAACACTGTTCAATCGCAACAAGATCCTGGTAGGTACCGAGTTCAACCTAGGCCTCGAGGTCCAGCAAAAGAACTACGATCTGGACCCACGCGAGATTTATGTGGACCGAAAGACAGGCTTTCGCAACTACGGGGTCTACCTTCAAGACGAACTTTCCCTGAGCCAGACCCTCCTTCTGAACGGCAGCATTCGGTACGATCACTTCAATACCTTTGGGGGTGCCATCAACTTCCGGGGCGGGGCTATCTATCAGCCGTGGACCGACACCACCTTCAAATTGGTGTACGGCCAGGGCTACCGAGCTCCGAATGCCTATGAGCTCTACTACGTCTCGTCCATGTCGCTTTCGGGAACGAATGTGGGGCCTGAGCACATCCGATCCCATGAGCTCGTGATCGAACAGCGCCTCAGCCCCAATCTGAGCCTGAGCGCGAATCTCTTCTACAACGTGCTGGATGACCTTCTGACTCAGCACGATTTCTCCGGGCTCATCGGCTTTGACAACGATCAGTCGGCCAACATGAAGGGATTTGAGGCCGAACTGGAAGGACGCTGGCGGCACAGCCTTCGAACTCGCCTCGCTTACACCTACGCTTCGGTAACGGATGGCGGGACAGGCGCCTGGCTACCAAACTCGCCCAAGCACATGGTGAAAGCGAGCGTTAGTGTGCCACTCTATGAGGAGAAACTCTTTGCCGGCCTGGAAATCCAAGCCCGGAGCAGGAGTCTGGGGTTCGCCTCCAAACCAGGCGAAGGCGGGCATGTGACCGTCAATTTGAACCTCTTCAGCCGAGAGTTGATTCGGGGGGTGGAGGCTTCCGCAGGCATCTATAACCTGCTGGATACCGCCTACGGAGTGCCCGTCACGGACGACTTCGCCCAATCCTCAATCCTTCAAGATGGTCGGAGCTTCAGGATCAAGGCGACCATACGCTTCTGAGCATGGGACCAAGCCTTCAACGCAGGCCAGACGCCCTCCGGAGAGGGATGAGAGCCATCTGCGCTGAAGCGAAAAGACCCCGGCGGCGGCGGGCCCCTCCACGAACCCGCTGGGCCATGTGGTTCGCTTTGGCCTTCCTCTGGGCTCTGACGTCGCTAGGCAACGCGGCAACGCCACCCTCCATCGAATACCGGGTCAAGGCGGTGGCACTGCTGAATTTCACGAAGTTTACCCAGTGGCCAGCGGCCAGCTTCGCAACCCCAAAAAGTCCCTTGATCATCGGGATTTGTGGGGACGATCCTTTTGGATCCGCCCTCCAGGAGGCGATCGCCGGAGAGACCGTCAACGGCCGCCCTCTGGAAATCAGAAACGTTTCCAGCGACAGCCCGATCCAGGACTGCCACCTACTGTTCATCTCACGATCTGAAACCGCCAGGCTCAAACGCGTCCAGGAACTGGTCGCGGGCAAGCCTATCCTGACCATCAGCGAACTCGACGGCTTCCGGGACTCCGGAGGGATGATTCAGTTCGTCCTGCACGATAACCGGGTGCGATTCGACATCAACCGCGCCGCAGCCATGGAATCGGGCTTGGTGTTTAGCTCGCGCTTGTTGGGGGTGGCGCGATCCGTGACCGGGAAATAGCTATGGGACGCGCTCTACAGAACCTGCCATTCCGCCAGAAGCTGACACTGGCCCTGACCGCAACCTGCGCGATCGTGCTCACCTTCGCCTGCGCGACTTTGTTCTTGTTCCAGTTCGTAAGCATTCGCAGGACAATCACCGATGACCTGACTAGCGTTGCCAAGATCACCGCCGCCAACACGACGGGCGCGGTGGCTTTTCATGACGAGAAGGCCGCTGAAGAGGTCCTGCGAGCGCTGCAGGTCAAACCCGAGATCTTCTGCGCCCACATCCTCCTCGCCGATGGTCAGGAGTTCGCTCACTACGGGGCCGACTCCGAGGATATCGACGCTCACAAGTTTAGCGAGGGAGATGCCACCCAATTTGCCGACGGGCAAATCATCCTCTCTCACCCGATTTTGCTGGAAGGCAAACGTCTGGGCACTCTAGTCATCCGCTCCGACTTTACCGGCACCCGAAGGCACCTTCTGCGACTCTACGGCGGGTTGCTGGCAGCGGTCTTGGCGGGATCGCTCATCTTGGTGCTCCCGCTCGCCGGACATATCCAGAAAGCGGTGGCCAAGCCAATCCTCGATCTGACGGACACGGCTCGCCGAGTCTCCGAACAGAAGGACTACAGCGTGCGGGCCAATCGAAGTAGTGATGATGAACTGGGGGTCTTGACGGATACTTTCAACCAGATGTTGACCCGAATTCAAGCGAACGACGAGATCCTGCGCAAAATCAACAGCACACTTCAGGAGGAAGTAACGGAACGAACCCGGGCTCAGAACGATCTACGGCAAAGCCAGCAGCGATACGAGGTCGCGGTCATGGGCTCCAGCGACGGGCTCTGGGATTGGAACCTCGAAACCGATGAGTTGTACTTTTCGCCGCGCTGGAAGTCGATGCTCGGCTATGGGGAAGCAGACTTTCCGAACACCCTGGACGGTTGGAAGTCTCACCTCCACCCGTCCGATCGCGAGAGGGTGCTTCAAGTGGTAGACGATTACCTTTCGGCACCGGCGGGGAAAGTCTACGAGGTGGAGTTCCGAATGCGTCACCAGGATGGCAGCTACCGCTGGATCCTGTCGCGGGGAGCAGCCCTGCTCGGGGACAACGGCCACGCAGTGCGGTTCGCCGGTTCCCACACGGACATCACCACCCGAAAGCAGGCGGAGGAGGAGCTCGATCGGATGAACAAGCAGTTGGTGAACCTGTCACACCAAGCCGGCATGGCAGAGGTAGCCACTGGCGTGCTTCACAATGTCGGCAATGTGCTCAACAGCGTTAACGTCTCTGCGACGCTGGTCGTCAATCAGCTCGAGCAATCCAAGCTTTCCTCCTTGAGTAAGGCCGTGGAACTCATGCGGCAGCATGAGGGAAACCTGGGCGACTTTCTCCAGAACCATCCCAAGGGTAGCAAGTTACTCGGCTTTCTTGACAACCTCACACAGGCCTTGGTTGGTGAGCGTGATCGGGTCATGGAGGAAGCCGGGAGTATGAGTCGCAATGTCCAGCACATTAAGGAGATCGTGGCTATGCAACAGAGCTTCGCGAGGGTTTCGGGACTCATCGAGTCCCTGCAGCCCGCCGAACTCCTGGCGGATGCGCTGCACATCCATCAGTGCGCACTCGACCGGCACGGAATCAGGGTTCTCCGCAATTACTCCGCCGTGCCCGCGATTGCCGTGGACCGTCACAAGGTTCTGCAAATTCTCATCAACCTGATCGGAAACGCGAAGCACGCGGTAACTCATTCGCGGTCCCAAGACCGGCTAGTAACGCTCTCGGTCGCTTCGGCCGGTCCGGGACGAGTGCGGATCTCGATCGAGGACAATGGAGTGGGGATTGCCCCCGAGAACATGACACGCATTTTCCAGCACGGCTTCACCACCAAAAAGGATGGCCATGGTTTCGGGCTTCATTCAGGCGCCAATGCAGCGGCGGAGATGAATGGAACCTTGACCGCCCGCAGCGAAGGACTCGGGCGAGGCGCCTCCTTCGATCTTGAGCTGCCCGTCGCCCAGGGCCAAACGCGTCCCACCACCATCCTCAACCCAGCGTTGGCGGCATGACGAATCCCACAGAACAACCCATGGACAAACCTTCGCCTGAAACGACAACGCCTCGTGCCAAAACGGACACGATGAACCGTCGCTACCGAATTCTCATCGTCGACGACAATCCTACCATCCACGCCGATTATCGCAAGATCCTCACGCCGGCCGGTGCCTCCACCCAGCTGGACTTGGAGGAGCGTGATCTGTTCGGAGATACCGAGTCGGTGCCAGAGTGGAACGGGAGATTTGACGTTGACTATGCCTTCCAAGGCAAGGAGGCGCTGGACCTGGTGGTTCAGGCGCTGCAGAACAAGGATCCCTATGCGGTGGCGTTTGTGGATGGAAGGATGCCGCCCGGTTGGGATGGCGTTGAGACCATTTCCAATCTCTGGGAGCATGCGCCCGACTTGCAGGTGGTCATCTGCACGGCCTACTCGGATTACTCCTGGAGCCAGATACTGCATCGACTCGGTCGCAATGACAACTTCGTCATTCTCAAGAAACCCTTCGATCCCGTGGAAGTGCTCCAACTTGCCCACGCGTTGAGCCGAAAATGGCACCTCTATGGGCGTGTGCGCCAGCAGATCGTAGATCTCAATGGAGTGGTTGATGAGCGGACGGCCGAACTCCAGAAGACTAACGCCCAGCTTCAGGCCGCGATTCAGGAACTGGCCGAGGTCAGCCGCATGAAGAGCGAGTTTGTGTCCAACATGAGCCATGAGCTCCGAACACCGCTAAACGGCATCCTCGGGATGACCGAGTGGCTGGAGGATACGAACCTCACCGCGGAACAGCGTGATTCGGTCGAGACCATCAAACAGAGCGGCAATTCCCTGCTTAAAATCGTGGAAGAACTCCTGGACTTCTCCAAGATCGATTCGGGTAACATCGCCATTCAGTGTTCCGAATTTCATCCCCGAGCGGTTCTGGATCGCATCACCGCTTTCTTCCAGCAGCAAGCGGCCGCCAAGCACCTCAATCTAAAAGGAGAAGCAACGTCTGACGTTCCTGAGGTGCTGTTCGGGGACGCCCCCCACCTGGCTCAGGTGCTGCTCCATCTCACCAGCAACGCGATCAAGTTTACCGAAAAGGGAACCGTGCGCCTTACACTCTCGCTCCATTCAAAGAGCAGAGACCAAACCTACCTGTCCGTGAAAGTGCAAGACACGGGCATAGGCATCTCCCACCAGAAGCTGGCCAAGTTGTTCAATCCTTTTGTGCAAGCCGATGGCTCGTCGACCCGACGGTTCGGGGGGGCCGGGCTGGGATTGGCGATCTGCCGTCGACTGGCAGATCTCATGGGTGGCACCCTGACGGCTGACAGTGCGCCCGGTTTGGGATCGGTGTTCACTCTCACCATCCCGTTTTACAACTCGGCCCACGCAACCAGAACTCAAGCGGCATGAACACCTCCCTGCGACATCGCGTTCTCATTATCGACGACACCTTGTCGATCCACGAAGATATCCGGAAGATCCTCCGCGCTCAGAGGACCAGTGATCAAGCCTTGGAGGATCTGGAGTCCGAGCTGTTCGAAACCACTACCAAGCACCAAGCGCCGCTTCAAGTTGACACTGAATCGGCTACGCAGGGTGCAGAAGGTTTGTTGAAGCTTGAGCAAGCGGCAGCGAGCAACCAACCGTTCGCCTTGGCCATTGTCGACATGCGAATGCCTCCCGGTTGGGACGGCATTCAAACGATTCAGCGCCTTTGGGAGAAGGATCCTACACTGCAGGTGGTTCTCTGCACAGCCTACTCCGACTACACGTGGGAGGAGATCGTGTCCAAACTAGCTCACCCGGAGAATTTACTGATCCTCAAGAAGCCTTTCGACAACATTGAGCTGCTCCAAATTGTTCACGCCCTGACTCGCCGCTGGGAACTGGCTCGTGCGGCAGCCTAGGCTGCCGTCTCGCGTGCATGTTCAGGCGGGGAGTCGTCCTGCGCGTGAGTCCCACCACCGGACTGAGTGACGTTCAGGGGAAGCTCCAGGGTAAACTCCGCTCCGCAATCGATGCCCAGGCTGGAGACGGACAGCGCCCCCCCCATCTCCTTCGCGCTATTCGCCCCGCTGTGAAGCCCGAATCCATGCCCCGTGGATTTCGTAGTGAACCCATGCTGAAAAATTCTCAGCTGGTTCTGCGCTTCGATACCCTCACCGTTATCCGCAACTTGTATCCTGAGCTTCGTGCCATCGAGGCTCTTTTGGATGCGCAGGGTTAAACGACGGTCCAACGGCCGCTTCAGCAGCGCCTGCTTGGCGTTGTTCACAAGATTGATGATGATCTGGAGGGTTTTGTGCCGATCCAGGAAGACCTCCGGGACGGGGTCGTATGCCCGAACCACCTCGATTTGATGGCGCGCCAGCGACGCGGATGACAGCCTCAACGCATCTTCCAGCAAGGTCTCGACCGAAAGCCGCTCCATCACCCCGGACAGTTTGGCATACGACTGCTGAACCGCGACCACTTGCTTGATGTGTTCGATGTTGCGTAGCAGCTGGTCCAGCTCATCCGACCAGGCCTTTTGTTCGCGGTTGAGTTGCTCCGACAGCCCGATAAGAAACTTGGGCAGCTTTTGGCCCTTGGGGTCGTGGGTGATGAAGTGACCGATCTGATCCAGGTTCGACCGCAGAAGTTCGGCAGCCTTCGTGAAGCTCGATGCTCGTGAGGCCCTCAGTTGGTCCAGGAGGAGGTTTGCCGACACATTAACGCTGTTAAGCACGTTCCCGATATTGTGAAGCACTCCCGTCGCAATCTCCGACATCCCGGCTTTGCGCGAGGATTCCACCAGGCTTGCTTGCAACTCCCGCATCGCTTCGTCGGTCTTCTTCCGCTCCCGCAGGTCCTCAGCCAGGCAGATCCAGTCCACAGGCTGATCATCCTCATCGCGCACAGCCGACATGGACAGGGAAACCGGGATCAGCACGTTGCCATGGGCTCGAAGCACGACATCCTTGCTCAACACGGCTGCCAAAGGCAGGCTTCCTCCCGACGGAAACAACGCAGTCCAAGCCAGACTGTCCAGCTCGTTGGGACCGATGTTCAGGAGCCGCTCACAGGCCCGGTTCGCCGAGCGAATGAAGCCACTAGGCGAAACAACAATCAGAGGAAGCGGGGTGTTTTGCAGAATGGCCTCAACGTAGTCCCTGGACAGGGTGGTCCGATGAAGATCCTCGCACATGCGGTTAAAGGCGTCGGCGATCTCTCCCAGCTCGTCCTTCTCACCCGTGGGCAAGCGAATCCCGAGCCCCCCCTGTCCGAGAGATGCAACTGCCTCACGGATGACGGCGAGCCTTGCTACCAGCGATCGAACACTCCACCAAGTGAGCCCAGCGACACAGCTGGCCGCGAGACACCAGAGCAGGATGATACTGGTCACCGTCCGACCGGCCTGGGCGCGGGCCTCGATCGCGGCCACAGCAAGATCACCCTCCGCTTGAGACAAATATAGGTTAAACGAGCGACTCAGCTCAGCCAAAACCAAATCCAGCTCTCCCTCCAGGTAAATCCTGGCTTCAGAGGGCGAACCCTTTACCTTGGTGTAGAAGGTCTCCAAATGTGGACGAAAGTTGGCCAGCTGCCGGTCGAGCTCTCCCAGATGTCTGGGCGATTCGACTGTGCCGGCATCGCGCATGCCTCCGAAGCTCTCCCCCCGCCCTACCGAAGACGAAGTTGCTCGGGCGGCCGTTGCACAATTGGACAGGTAGGTCTGCAAACTCTGATATTCAGTCAGTGCCCCTGCCCACTGCTGATCCAGATAGCTGTGTCCCTGCTCATCCCCCTCCCCCAATCGCTTGCTGGTCGAGAGCATGGCGCCTAACTGATTCTCCAATCGAGCCAGCGTCGTTACCATTTTCGCGGCGGTCCCAGCCTGCACAGCGCTGTTGCTGCTCAGAAAGGAGATGCTGGACTCCATGTCTTGGATCATGCGTACCGCCAGCCAACTCACCAGGCTGCCCACGAGGAGCAAGGAGCCGAGCGCACACAGAATTCGTTGACGAATGGACATGATCTAAAGTTAACCGAAGTTAGGACCACAGGCGGAGTTCATCTCGCCCACCCTTAACAATGATATCGTCCTGATTTACAACTCCTTGAACGGCAGTACTCGGGTCCACCTGTCATGCGTGGCCGCAACCCCGTTCTGAGATCGAGGGCAGAGACCTGCCACAACAAGAACTCGCTGCCAGAGCCATAGCTAGCCGGGTTCCTCCCCCCCGCCCTCCCCTCTCCTTCCCCGTTTGCCTCCTTGGGGACTTCAAGCGAGTGCCGATTAAGGAAGGGGACAGCGTCCGCTGGTTTCCCTGAGGAATGATGTTTAAAGCCCCAGAGTCCATAGACCCCGGCCCGCGCAGAGGCTGGCCGACGCTTCAACGGCAAGCACTCCAGCCCGACAGACTGGGGGTCCTTCTTGCGCTGGCGCTGGCGCTGCTCGGAAGGCCGCTAGAAGCTCAAACCCCGCGGGACGATGGCCGGATGTCCTCCCGTCCGCTCACGGTGGCCCCCGCTGCAAAGCTCACCGTCAGGCATGTGCTCACCAACTCGGTTCAAGGGCTCGCCTGGAATCTCAAAGACCAGCAGCTTTACCTAGCAGTCGTGGACGATGAACTCGATGTTAGCCAAGTCCTGCGACTCGGCGTGACGGGTCCGCCTGCGCTCTGGCTGGAGCACGCTCAGGGATTGTCCGGCATTGTGTTCGGTCGGCGGGGACACCTGCTCGGAGCCCAGATCTCGGGTCATCGCATCGTGAAGCACTCCGTGGGAAAACGCGGGCCTCGCAGCCTCGAGGTGATTCTGGAGGAACCCACGCTCAACCAACCCAACGATCTGTGCGAGGCACCCAACGGTGACATTTACTTCACGGATCCTGATTTTCTCCGCCACGCTCGGAGCGCCGTCTACCTGATGCGGCCCAAAGGAGAACTTCTCCAACTCATCACGGAGATGCCGCTGCCCAACGGGTTGGCGCTGTCCCTGGACGCAACAACTCTCTACGTTTCGGATAGTCACGATCGGCTGTGGCGGAGCTATCCCATCATGGCCAACGGCGTCACCGGGCCAGGATCGGTTTTCTTCAATCCCCCCACCGAAGATCGCACCCCGCCCAACGGCATGGCCCTTGATGCCGATGGAAACCTGTACCTCACGGGTCGCGGAGGTGTTTGGGTGGTAAACTCCGCAGGAGAACCTTTGGGGCTGATCGAGATTCCCGGGTTCTGCTCGGCGGTCGCTTTCGGCGGTCCGGACGGCAATATCCTGTTCGTCGCCTCCGAACAAAAGCTCTACTGTCTCGAAATGCGGGTGCAGGGTGGACGTTGGCACCGTCCCGCCAAAACGCAGCCGAAACGCAGCGCTTCCGAGCAGCAGCCTGTCGCGACGGTTCCGAAGAGCTAACAAAGCACCATGGGGGTGCACAGCCGGACTTGCGTCCGTTAGGGGCAAGTCCGCCAGCCTGCTAGGCCGAACCTAAAGATGGTCATTCTTCGATAGATGTGGTATGACTACTCTGTCACACGCCCTGAGCACCTGTAGTTCTCTGGCGCGCGTGCCGTGATTCAACTGAAATGAGACGTATTCTGGTTAGCCTGGTGAAGTGGGTGTCGTGTTCGTTGATGTGCCTCCTCCCCGCGGAGGGAGCGACGCTGTTCAGCACCAACGCCGCTTGGAAGTATTTCAAGGGAACAGCCGAGGCATCCACGCCCCGAGAAGCGTGGCATCGACTCGACTTTAACGATTCCGCCTGGGCCCAGGGGCCGGCCCCCCTGTTCTATGGAGATCCCCTGTCCGGAACCGAGCTGTCGGATATGCGCGGGCTGTACACCTCCGTGTTCTTGCGCCGCCTCTTCCAGGTGCAGGGAGCGGCAGGGATCAGCCAACTCGATCTCGATGTCTACGTCGATGACGGTTGCCTGATCTGGATCAACGGCACTCTGCTCACCCGTGAGAATGTGCCGGATGGCGACCTGACATTTAATAGAACCGCCAGCAGCGCGGTCAACGAGGGCACGCTACCTTTCCGACGCTCATTCACCGTCCCCTCCCCTTCGAGTTACCTGCGCGAAGGAACCAATCTAATGACAGTGCTCGCCTTCAACGCCTCGTTGAACGACAGCAGTGACTTCCAGTTCAGCGCCGCGCTGCGCACCGCAGTGGCCGACGTGATCGCACCCGCTGTCTCGTCCAAATCTCCACCGCCAGGCACGGTCTCCGGATTGGGCGAGATCACCGTCGTCTTCACTGAGCCCGTCTTCGGTGTCCAAGCGGAAGACCTCTTGATCAACGGCTCACCAGCATCCGCCGTCACCGGCGGAGACAACACCTACACCTTCTCCTTCACGGCGAGAAAGTCCGGCACCGTCAACGTGACTTGGGCCGCGGCTCACGGGATTACCGACCTCGCTCAGCCCCCTAACGCATTTATCGCTACCGCGACCGGTTCTACCTGGGCCTACCAGATCCAGGATATCACCCCTCCGCGCACCGATGCCGTGCTGCCCATTCCCGGCACACTGATCCGAAGGCTCACCAGCATCGAAATTCAGTTCGATGAACCGGTCTCCGGGGTCGATGCCGGGGATTTGCTCGTCAATGGCCTGCCCGCATCGCAGCTCACCGCTCTGTCCCCAACCGACTACCTCTTCGCCCTCCCGGGGTTCCCGGATGGCTCCGTCCAAGTCCGCTGGAAGGATACTCATGGAATCCGGGATCTGGCAGCCACGCCCAATGAGTTCTCGGGTGGTTCCTGGAGTTACACCCTGGACTCGACAGCCGCGCTGTCGGATATCGTGCTCAACGAGTTTCTCGCGGTAAACGCGAAGGGGCTTCGAGATGAGGACGGGGACGCCTCCGACTGGATTGAGATTTATAACGCAGGCACCACCCCCGTGGATCTCTTTGGCTTTGCCCTGACCGACGACCCGGAAAATTTGGCCAAATGGAAGTTTCCGCACCTCACTCTCAATGCAAACTCCTACCTGGTGGTCTACGCCGATGAGAAGGATCGGGTCAACCCGACCGCCCCCCTTCACACCAATTTCAAGCTCGAGCGGAACGGAGAGTACCTGGCTTTGGTGCATCCGGATCGAGTCACGATTGCCACCCAGTTCCGGCCTCAGTATCCGGCGCAGCGCGAGGATATCAGCTATGGGCTGGATCCCACGACGCGGCTAGATCCGGTGCTCTTCGCCACCCCCACACCGGGAGCACGCAATTCCGTGCGCGGCGACGGTTTCACCGCCGATGTGATTTTCTCCCATCCCGGGGGCACCTTCAGAACCCCGTTTTTGCTCAGCCTCAGCACCAGCGATCCGCTGGCGCGAATTCATTACACGATCGATGGCACCCTGCCCACCACCAACTCGGTGAGATACACCGACCCGATCTCGGTGAGCACCAAACGGCGCGTCCGAGCCCGGGCCTTCGCCCCCGGGAAAATCCCAAGTCCGGCCAGGTCGGAGTTCTATTTGCCGATCGCCTCCACGGCCGCCACCGCCAGCTCCGATATCCCCATCGTGGTGATCGACACATTTGGGTCAGCGGTTCCCAACGACGGAGACCTGCCGGCGTTCATGGCCGTTTTTGAACCGGGAGCCAACGGGCGCACGTCCCTGACCAATCTGCCCGTGCTCACGACACGGATCGCCATGGATAAACGAGGCTCCAGCACCCTCGGCAACGCGAAGGCCAACTACAACGTGGAGGCCTGGGACGAGCTCAACGCGGACAAAGATATCGAGCTGCTCGGGTTACCCCCTGAGTCGGATTTCGTCTTCCACGCCCCGTTCTTCTTCGATCCTTCGCTCATCCACAACCCGCTAGCCTTCGAGGTGAGCGACCAGATGGGACGTTACGCTCCGCGCTATCGATTCGCGGAGGTCTACGTCAACACCGGCACCGGCTCCCTGGACTCCAGTCACTACGTCGGCGTATACAACATCCTTGAAAAAGTGAAACGCAGCGACAAGCGGGTAAACATCGCCCGGCTCGATGCCGTGGACAACCAGCTTCCTGCGCTGACGGGCGGCTATATCTTCAAGGTCGATCGCACTGACCCAGGCGATGCGGGATTCAATGCGGGAGGCCAGCAAGCGGCCTACTTTGAGCCCAAGGAAGTCGAGTTGCGCACGCCCCAACGCGCTCCCCAGCGCGACTACCTGACGCAGTACCTCAACCGCTTTGCGTCCGCCCTGAACAGCGCCAGCTACACCAACCCCCTCACGGGCTATGCCGCCTACATCGACGTTCCCGCTTGGATCGATCATCACCTCATCAACGTGATGACCTTCAATGTCGATGCACTCCGGCTCAGCACATTCATGCACAAGGACCGCGGCGGACTTTTGGTAGCCGGGCCGGTGTGGGATTTCGACCGGGCCATCGGTTCCACGGACGGACGCGACAGTGACCCGCGCATTTGGAGTTCCGGCGGCGGCACCGACTTCTTCGGCTTCGCCACCCAGGCCTGGTGGGGGCGATTATTTCAGGACCCCGACTTCTGGCAGCGCTGGATCGATCGCTGGCAGGAGCTGCGCCCGAATACCCTCAGCGTCACCAATCTCAACCGCATCATCGACACCCTGAACGCAAAGGTCGTAGAGGCCTCCGTGCGCGATCTCGCGCGCTGGCAGCAGGGCAAGCGCGGTGGAAATCAAGCCGGCGAAATCGCCTTTCTCAAAAACTGGTTGAGCCGCCGACTGAACTTCATCGACACCAACCTACTGGCCAGACCAACGCTCGGGCGACTCGCGGGCGAGGCGCTTCCAGGAACATCCCTCACCCTCACGGGACCTTCCGGGGCACGCGTCTATTACACGACCAATGGAACCGACCCGCGCCTCCCCGGAGGAGGAGTCTCACCAGCCGCCCTGGTGTACAGCGCTCCGCTCACCATTAATGGAGTGCTGGATATACGAGCACGATGCTTCAACGCGGCCCATCGGAACCTGACCGGCTCGGGAAACCCGCAGATCAGCAGTTCTTGGTCCGGCCTGACCAGTGCGCGCTACACCACCTTCCGGATTGTCCGTCCAGGTGATCTGGCCCTCACGGAGATCCATTACCACCCGCTCGCTCCGTCGGCTGCCGAGCTCATCCAAAATGGCAGCTGGACAGCCTCCAGTTTCGAGTTTCTGGAACTGAAGAACATCTCCGCCCAGACCGTCGATCTGCATGGCGCACGATTCACCAAGGGGATCGATTTCAACTTCAGCACGAGCTCGATCATTCTCCTCCCAGCCGGGTCGACGCTGGTGCTCGCGGCCGATACGGAGGCGTTCACCGCGCGATACGGAACCGCCCTTAAGCCTGCTGGAATCTTCCGTGATTCGCTCGATGATTCCGGAGAGACCCTGCGACTTGAGAATGCGCTGAATCAGGAGCTGTTCGAGTTCAACTACCAGGATGGCTGGCACCCCGTCACCGATGGGCTGGGTTACTCTCTGGTGATTCGTTCGGAAACCACCTTGGAGAACGCCTGGGACAGCGCTGCCTCCTGGCGTCCGAGCGCAGCCATCCAAGGTTCACCTGGCTCCGTCGATGGCGAGCCGCCAGCGATACCCACCGTGCTGATCAACGAGGCCCTCACCCATACGGATCTACCGCAGCTGGACGCCATCGAACTCTACAATCCGACCGCTGGATCGGTGTCCATCGGACGATGGTATCTCAGCGATGACCGCAACGATCCACGGAAGTTTCAGATACCCGCCGGGCGGACTCTTCAACCGCTTGGCTACGCCGTCTTCGATGAATCAGATTTCAACGCGGCGGCCGCAGGAGACCGGGGCTTCCGCCTGAGCGCGCTCGGCGATCAGATCTGGCTGTTTGCCGCCGATGACGCCGGGGTGATCCTCCCATACTCGCACGGATTCGATTTTGGTGCGTCCTTCAACGGGGTTAGTTTTGGCCGGCATGTCACCAGCACCGACCGGGAAGAGTTCCCCTCCCAAAGGATCACCACTCTGGGCGCGGCGAACTCAGGACCAAGGATCGGTCCGATTCTCATCACCGAGGTGATGTATCATCCGCCCGACCTGGTGGTCGGCACCAACCGTCTCGACGACACCCTCAGCGAGTTCATCGAGCTTCAGAACCCAGGCGCTACGCCGGTAAGTCTCTTTGACCCAGCCTATCCCACCAACACGTGGAGATTGCGCGATGCCGTGAGCTACGAGTTCCCAACCGGCACCACGATCCCTGCTCGGGGCTTCGCCTTGCTCGTCGGGTTTGACCCCGCCACGAATGCCGCGGCGCTGGCCTCGTTTCGGGCCAAGTATTCCCCACCCACGACGGTTCCGATCTTCGGCCCTTACGAGGGCAAGCTAGACAACTCGAGCGACAGCGTGGAACTGGTGGCTCCAGACGAGCCCGTGCTTCCGCCGGATATCAACCAGGGGAACGTGCCCCGGATCCTGATCGACAAGGTTAGGTATTCCCAGAGCTCTCCCTGGCCCACCAATGCGGACGGAGGGGGCGCATCGCTGCAGCGCCGAAGCCCCGCGGCCTATGGCAACGATCCGGCCAACTGGTATACCACCACGCACACCGCCGGCCGTCCCTCGGATCTTGTTTCCGCCGACAGTGATGCCGATGGGATGCCGGACGCTTATGAGGACTTCTATGGTTTCGACCGAGCGAATCCTGGTGACGCTGGTTTGGATGCCGATGGCGACGGCCTCACGAACCAGTCGGAGTTCATCGCGGGCACCCATCCAAGGGAAGCAACCAGCCGATTGCGTCTGGAGAGTGTGGAGCTGAGCACTGACGGTTCCCAAGTGCGGATCCGTTTCCAGGCGGTCGCGGACCGATCCTACTCAGTCTACCGCAAGACGTCGCTCGCCGGAGGCGGCTGGGAGAAGGTCCTGGACGTGCCGGCCGCGGCCGCCGATCGGGCATTGACGCTGACCGATCCGGACCCCGTGTCATCAGGTGAACGCTATTACCGGCTCACGACTCCCGCGCAGCCCTAAGGGACCGTGCAATAATATATTCGGGTTCGGGCGGGAGCGCTGCCGGCCAGAAGCGCTGAATAAGAGGTAGGGCGAAACTCGGTTGAGCCCATAAGCGCTTCAGGCTTGGCTGTGCCAAGAGGGCGACCGCACTCCAAGACGCTTCGCGAAACGGCTACGCTTTGTGGAGTTGATCGGGCACCGATCCGACGAGGGTTATAGTTCCATAGTCCTGTAGCCCTCTACAGCTTTTCAGGACCAGACGGAGTCGGGTATCCCCCGCCAAGAGACACGGATCTCACCCACTCTTAACCCGAACTGCGGCAAACAACACTTTGACTTTTGTCAGGATTTAAACATCATCCTACCTGTTGTGTTGAAGCCGGCTGCCAAGTTCTGCACCGTTGCTGTCCTGATCCTCTGGATCGGAGGGCATTGGGCGTTCGTACAGGCCTTTGCTTGGGCCAGCATGGCGGTGTCTTTCTCTCAGGAGACCTCCATCACTCAGGCGCTGGAATGGACTTTCGACGGCGCTCACCCCTGCCGTCTCTGCAAGTTCGTGAACGAGAGCCGCCAGTCCGAATCGAATAAGCAGCAGGAAAACGGTCACCTTCCACTTAAGATCGAGTTTGTCTCCCAGCTGACCGACCCCGTACTTTGGTATCCCATTTCTCAGATACCCAGCGCACCTCTTCGAGTTTATTATTCATCCGAAGGCAGTCCTCCGCCCGTTCCTCCTCCCCTCCTCTTGAGCTAAACAACCGCCGCAGCCGGAGTTCCAATTCAACGTGGCAGGACTCCGTCTCCGCTTTTTGGTTTGGAGCGCCTCTGCAGTCATCGCCGCTTCAGACCATCGTTTATCGTGGGGCGAGGATTACCCCCCCAGAACAGCTCAAGTGTTACATCCATTTTACAGCATACAGCACCCGCCACCCCGGCTTATCCACAGCCGGGATGGCAGCGTCGTGCTCGTCAGATATCCTCAGGGTCACTCCGCCTTTCGGAGCTGCCTAACCGATTTTCTGTCGCGTTGCTGGACTGAAGTTTTCCTAGTCCACTCGAAGCATTCCTCCACCCATCCACACGGGTGTGAATCCAGATGGCCTGGGTATGTGAACGGAGCCGAGCGCCGGCCAAAGCCCACCGATCGTACTCCACAAACGTCAGTCGAGACGCGCAACAGAAGAGGGACTGTCTGCTTTTCGCTTGTCGGCGAAAAATCAACGCAGACTGTCTCGCACCTCCATAACAACAACCATTCACGGTAGAAACCTAAGAAAAAGAAGCAGTATGAAACTTGTTTCGTTCCTAAAAAACTCCTTGAGCACCTTCGCTCTGTGCCTGGTCGCACAGGCGGCTCAAGCTCAACACGGCCATCTCGAAGTCGGGGCCGCCGGCCAAAACCAGAACGACAAACTGGTCTGGGAAAACGGTGCGGCCTTCGCCTCGGATTCCGGATACGTCAAAGAGCTGCTGCCCAGCGATCCAGCTGGACGGTACGCAGGCTACTACGACGGAGGCATCACGGTCGTGGCCAACGGAAGCACGGAGGGCGGAGCCGCTCTCGGCGCGTTCGTGCGGGCCTTGGTCGTGTCGGTGGTCGGCCCCGTCGGCGGTTCGTTCGGGTTCTGGGAGAATCCAGAGGAAGGCGGCAGCACGACGCCCACCTTTGTGGTTCCTTCGGGCACCTCCAACGGCACCTTTGGCTTCGATCTGAGCGATGCCTCCGCCGGTGCCGGGCTTCCGGGCAAGGACGCTGCGGGCCACCTCCACGGCCGTCGCTTCACGGTGGATGTGGCGGGTGAATACCTGGTTGGATTCAAAGCCATCGATACCTCCAAGAACGGTGTCGGCGGTGGAGCGATCCAGGCAGATTCCGACATCCTCTACATCAAGTTCGCGACCGTTCCCGAGCCTGGCACCCTGGCCTTGGGCGCCCTCGGCCTGGGAAGCCTCTGCCTGTTGAGGTCGCGTCGCTCGGTTCGCTAAGCCTTCGGGCTCGCATGCCGGACCGCGGAAGCCTCGTGTGGGCCTGGCGGGAATCGGTCTAACAACAATAGGGGGGCAGCGCTTGCCAAACAGCTCTCGGGTCGATTTTCGACGCCGTCCTGAGAGGTCTGTCCTGGGTAGCAAGCCTGCCCCCAACTCCACTAAGATCCCAAGTTTATGAATTTTCGCAACTGCATCGTTCTCGCCTCTTGTTTGGTGCTAGGGTTTACCCAGTGGACCCCCGCTCAACACATTCACATTAGCGCAGGGGCTCTGGCTGAAACGCCAGGCTCACGACTATCATTCGACAGTGCCGACGCTTTCGTCACGAACTCCGGCTATGTCATTAACCTCGCCGTCAGAACCGCCGGCCCCGCCGTGGGCCTTTTCGACGGCGGTCCCACATTCACCGCTCTCGCGATCGCCCCCGGGAACGGTGGTCCTGACCCGAACCATGCGCTGCCGGGATCGCGAATCGCCCTGCAGTGGGTGTCCCTCCAAGGACCCCAAGAGGGAAGCCTGAGCTTCTGGGAGAGCAAGAACTGCGAGGATGCAGCGACGGAAAAAACCTTCACCTTCAGGGTTGGTGAGACGAATCCGTCGCCCAGCTTCCTGCTCAGCCAGAACTCGGGCGCGCCAGGATCCGATCCCTACGGCCACTGCCACGGTCGACGTTTCACCACCGACGTTCCCGGTCTCTACACGCTCGGCGTTCGACTGTTGGATGTATCGACCAACGGGAGCGGCGCAGGTCCCGTTCATCAACCTTCGGAGACTAACTACCTGCACTTCCAGGCGGGCATCACCATCCACCGGTTGGAAAAGACCGACGATGCTGTGACCGCCTCGTTCGGAACCCGTAATTTCGGACTCTACTCGCTGGAGTCTTCGCCCTCTCTGACGGACGAAACACTCTGGGAAACCGTGGGAAGGCCCATCGGCGGCGACAACCATCTGCAGTCGATCAGCGTACCGTTGCCGGCTGGAGAGGCCATCCGTTACTACCGGCTCCGCTACGAAACGGAGTAATCGATTGCCGATGACACAAGTCATGCCCTGCGTGCGTAACGCTCAACCCTGAGCAGCCCATCAGGTTCAACACCGATGCATCCCCTGCTCTTCCTAGCCCCTGTCATCGCCGGCTTGAGCGGTGCCGCAGCCCTGGCTCACCAGATTCTGTGGACGCGCCGATTGGTGGATATCCTGGGGGCGAGCGAGGGAACCTTCGCTCGGGTGGTGGGGATGTTCTTCCTGGGCCTGGCGGGCGGAGGCTGGATTGCATCTCGATGGCGGGATCGCGGTCCGAGCCCATGGCATCGGCTGGCTTGGGCGGAGATGGGCGTGGGGATTCTGGCTCTCCCCCTCGCGTTGGGGGCCCAGTTCAGCCACTGGATCTCACACCAAGGAGGCATGGGCACGGTTGCGAAGTGGATGCTCCCGTTCCTTCTGATTCTTCCTCCCTCCCTCTTGATGGGACTCGTGACTCCTCTGCTCATTCGTGCGCTAGCGCATCAGCCTTGGTTCCGACCCGGACAAGCCATCTGGCTTTACTCCGTGAACACCCTGGGTGGGGTTGCAGGCATTGGTTTCGTCATGGCTTATGGACTTCCCCGCTGGGGGCTGACCATGACCGCACTCGGAGCGGTCGCCCTGAACCTGTTCACCGCCGCCCTGTGCTGGTCTGCTCAAAGGTGGAGCGCGTCTGACAGCGTCTCCTCGATATCGTCCCACAACGAAACCCCGCCCTCGGCCTCAGTCGTTGCATCGGTGCATCCCCCACCACTCCTCACCCTGGCTTTTCTTTCCGGGTTCTTGGTCATGGCTCAGGAGGTCCTGTTGCAACATCAGTTCGCACAGGTAACCATCAATTCGTTTTTCTCGAGTGCCACCGTGCTGGCTTTCGTGCTCTTGGGGCTGGTGGGAGGCGCGTGGTTGATCGCGCCCTTCGCCAGAGCCACCGCGGGGAATTTCCGAACCAGCCTCTGGATCGTGCTGGCTGGCAGCGGAGCGGCTTGCCTTCTCGAGCCGTTTCTCTTTCTCCAGCTGCGTCCCAACTTGGCCATCCTGCCCTACGAACTCAAACCAGCCGCCTACTTTCTAGCCGTGGCCGGAATGGCCCTGATCACGATCGTCCCATTAATGGTGGCAAGCGGCATGCTATTTCCCTTGTTGTTGCGTTGGGCGCTGGCAGAGAACGAGGACCGACGCACGTCCATCACCGGCAGGTTACTTGCGGTCAACGGCCTGGGAGGCTGGATCGGGGCGGAGGCGGCGGAGCGATGGGTGGGCCCAAGCCTCGGCATCTGGGGAGGGATCGCCGCGCTGGGGGGCATCTACTGGGTGATGGGGGTGTTCTTCACGGCGAAGGGTTCCAGCGCTTCATGCCCACGCTGGCTTCCGTTGGCGTTTCGGTTCGGTGTGATCTTGGCCGTCGGAGGGATGACCCTAGTCATGCGACTGCCCCAACTGGGACAGAACCGGGCCGAACGACTCGTCGAACTTCGCGTGGGGCGCGAGGGAGTGGTGGCCACTGTCTCCCTGGCACCCGATGACTGGCGCATCGTGTTCAACAACAGTTACACCCTGGGGGGATCCAAGGCTCAGTACAACCAGGAGCGACAAGCTCATCTCCCGTTGCTGCTTCATGGCGAAGCCAAATCGGTAGCGCTTCTCGGGTTGGCCACCGGCAGCACCTGTGCTGGCGTCACGCTCCATCCCAACGTTCAGGCCATCGACGCCGCGGAACTTAGCCCCCTGGTGATCGAGTTTGCACGGAAGCATTTCGCCCCGTTCAATCGCAATCTTTTCACCGACCCGCGGCTCCGCGTTTTGCAGGAAGACGCTCGCTGGCTCACGGCAGCCAATCCCGGTCGATACGACGTGGTGATCGGGGATCTCTTCCTCCCCTGGCGAACTGGCGAAGGCCGACTCTTCACGGTGGAACATTTTCAGACGGTCAGAACATCCCTGACCACGAACGGGCTCTTCTGCCAGTGGCTTCCGCTCTTTCAGCTCACTCGGGAGCAGTTTGAAGTGATCTTGCATACCTTCCGTGCCGTATTCCCGGAGGCTTTTCTAGTGCGCGGCGACTTCTATACCGAGCTCCCCATTGTCGGTTTGGTCGGAGGAAGAAGCATGAAACAACTCGATTGGGCTCGGATCCAATCCGCCTGCGAACGACTGCGCGGCAACGGGGCGATTCAAGATCCGCTCGTGCGACATCCCGAGGGAGTAGCAATGTGCCTGCTCGGCCCCCCAGGTCCCGACCCCGCAGTGCCGCTAAACACCCTGGGAAACGCTTGGTTGGAATGGGATGCGGGCCGGAACATCCTCGGCCTTAAGAACCCTTGGTTTGTCGGAATCCCGAGCGCGGAATACGTTCGCGAGGTGTTCCGTCGTGGCCAGGCGGAGATCCCCGAGCGGTTTCGATCTGCGCACGACTCAGGCCAATTTTTTCTCACCCTCGAAGTGGCCGCCAAACTGAACCTCCCTGCATTGTCCGGCCTGAAAGCTCAGATCACAGATCGGCTTCCGCCCGCCTTGGCGCAAGATCCCGCGGCGGACTGGCGCCACTGGCCCATGCGGCTTAAGCCCCACATCCCCTAGCGGCGATTTCTAATCGGGCCGACACTCACAGGCAGACACATCCAGCTCGTGATCGCGTGTGGCATTATGCCGCAGGCGATGCCCTTGAAGTAGGGACGTCTCGCTGGCACATACTGCAGCAACATGAATCTGACACTCGATCTATCGGTTGCTCGCCAGCACCCGCCGAAGGCGCAGGCTCGGAAATCCAGGCTGCTCTCGACTCTGGTGGCAACCCTGATTATGCCATCCCTCGTCCACGCGGCCACCATTGAGGAGGTTCTCCAGAAAATCGATGGTGCCACTGCCAAGCCGCAGGATACGACCACCGAGTTCACGGTTACGGGCGTGGTGAGCGTTCGAGCAAACCTCAAGGACGACAAAGTTCTGGCGATTCTTCAGCCGACCGGCGCCCCTGGGTTGCCCGTCTTACTGGGCGCTGGTGACACATTAAATGTCCTGCCACGAAACGAGCTCACACTCTCCGGGAAACTGACGGAGGGCCCGTTCGGAATCGCTGTGCTGAGCGTGAAGCCCTCATCGGTGCAGCTGATCGCCACCAACCGTCCCTTCGGACTCTCCGAGCCGCGTGGCGCGGAGTTTTTCAAAGATGCATCGTCCCTGGCCGGGCGCTACGTCCAACTCACGAACGTAACTTTTTCAGCGCCCAAGTTTGATGAGTCAGGCGTGGCGAAAGTGAAGGCCAACGGCGCGGAAGTCTCCTTGCGGGTGGGAAAAGGTGTCGCCGGATTGAACACGCCCGAAGGTCAGTTGAATGTGTTCGGGGTAGCCCTGCGCCTCGAAGGAGAATGGCAGATTGTGTCGGCCCGCTTTCTCCCTCCGAACGTGAAAGCCATGCAGGCCCTCGCGACCAAGCACACCTGCTTTACGTGTCACAACCCCGACCTGCGAGTCATCGGGCCTTCCTATCGTGAAGTCGCGGCGCGCTACCGCAAAGATGCCGATGCCTTGCCGAAACTCATCGCCCAAATGGAAAACGGTGGAACCGGAAAATGGGGTCAGATTCCCATGCTGCCGTTCAAAGGCAAAGTTCCGCCCGAGGAGATGAAGCAACTGGCCGACTGGATCATGGGTTATCGATGGGATGCCCTCTTGGCGGAATAGCAATTGGGGAGAGCGTGGACGATCAAAAACGGGCGGGGGTGTAGACTGGGTGTGATCTGTGCGTCCGGCGATGGGATTTCCGCCTCCGTCGGTGTTGAAAAGCTGTAGAGGGCTACAGCACTCCAAGACGCCTCACGAAAATTTGGGCTATTTGGGAGTGCGCGCAGCCCTCTGCCGCTTTTGCCCCCCGACGGAGGCGGCCCCTCAAAAAAACTCACCCACCTCCAATCACCCCCTGCCACACCTACTCAGGCTTTTGGGTTGACGGAACCAAGAACATTTCACAAGCTAAACCGTGCTCCATTCGGCAGGGAAACCAATCATCGCAGTCGTCCTGGCAATGCTGCTCGGCATGCAGTGGACGGTCTTGCAGTCCGCCGCCTGGGTGGGGATGCTGATCAGCTATTCGCAGAACTCCTCCTGGTCCGAAGCTTTCATTCAGACCTTCGATGGCCAGCACCCGTGCAAGCTCTGCAAAGTGGTGGCGGAAGGCAAGCGCTCGGAGAAAGCGAAGGAGATGTCCAATTCCAGTCAGAAGTTGGAAGCGACGGCAGCCGACTGCCGTCTCTCACTCTCCTACCCAGAGGTGGCTAATCCCGACCTCAGGTCGGTCCCGGCCCCCAAGTCCATACTGTTCACGCCCCCCCATCAACCCCCTCGGGCTTGAATTCTGTCCAGGCCTTTGGCGCCTCGGGTCAGGATCGAAGAGTCAGGTTTCCAGACAGATATTGATCGATCACGACTCGCCAGCTCGGTGGATTCCACGCGCCTAGAGTTCCCTGTACAGCTTTGGGGGGTCTTGGGCTCCGAGGTGGTCGCCGGTTCGCTGAACGATTCGCGCAGACACGGCTCCTAGCCCCGCCCTCCCCGCAACTTTCTAGGCTCCTCCGGCTGGCATGTGCCATACCCGTGGGAAGAGTAGAAAACCACAACACCTCAAGACATCGCATGAAGAACCAAGCAGCACTGATCACAATCGCACTCGTGGCTACGGGCCTGAGTTGGTCGCTTTTCGCAGCCGACTCACAACCCAAACCGAAGTTCACCACCAAGGAGATCATGAAGGCTATCAACAAGGGTGATGATTCGATCTGCAAGAAAGTCACCAAGGGAACGGCCTCCAAGGAAGAGATCGCCAAACTCGTAGCCTGCTACAAGGAACTCCCGCTCAATGAGCCGCCGAAAGGCAGCGCCGCGAGTTGGAAGGAAAAGAGTTCGGCGCTCGCCAAAGCCGCCGAAGCTCTGGCCAAGGACGAGCCAGGCGCGCTCGAAAAATTCAAGCAAGCAGTCAATTGCAAAGCCTGCCATAGCGAACACAAGCCCGACTAAGCCTCCACTTTTCGAGAGCGCGTCAGGGGGGGGATCCCCTTTTCGCTGGCTCCTGCCCTGTCCGCAGGGCCTCGTCAGCCTTCGGTGGGCGACGCGCTCTCTCTTGCTTGTCCTTGCTGTGGAGGCGAGTCGAACCGACTCCGCCACTACATGCCCCCTCATGTCTTAGTCGCCTCAGCTCAGCCGCGATCCGGCATTCCGTTGCTCCGTCCCGCGCCGTGGGATTGGCTGGTCAGACTCCGCTGGACGGCCGTGATCGGCCAAACGATCACCATCCTCGCAGTCCGGTCCTGTCTCAAGATTCCTTTACCGGTGCCCGAGATGCTGACCATCGTCACGCTCGTAGCGCTCAGTAACATCGCTCTGCCTGCGCTCAGGGATCGAGTTCCGGGGGACGGCGCAAACTGGATCGCTGGCGTATTACTGCTGGATGCGCTCGCCCTGACCGGACTCCTCGCCTGCAGCGGCGGACCGCACAATCCATTTGGCTCCTTCTACCTGATCCACATCACCATGGCCGCCATGCTGGTCAGCGGACTGTGGACGGGCGCGCTCTGCGGCTGGTGCTCCCTTTGTTACGCCGCCCTTTTCTTTCTCCCCTCCGCTTCCGGCCACCTCGCCCACGGAATGCTGGCGCACACCACGGCGCATGCGGAAACCAACCTCCATCTCCAAGGCATGCTGGTTTCCTTCGTGCTGACCGCCGCCGCCATCAGCTACTTCGTCATCCAGCTCAATGCCTCGATTCGACAGCAACAACGCGACCTAGCTCGCGCCCAATCCCTCGCCGCCGAAACGGAGCGATCGGCTGCTCTCACAGCCCTCGCCGCGGGGGTTGCCCATGAGCTGGGAAGCCCCCTGGCCAGCATCGCTGTGGCATCGCACGAACTCACTCGCACGGCCTATCGCAGCAGCGCCGCCCAAGAGTTCCTTCCGGCCGCCCGCTTCATCCGGGAAGAGGTGGACCGCTGTCGTGTGATCCTGGACCAAATCAACCCCGATGCAATCGGGGACTCCGCTCCCGATGTCGAAGGGTATGCCTTGTCCGATTGCTTCAAGGAAATGCGCTCGCGGTTGCTGCCCGAACAACTCTCGCGGATCGCCATTCATGACGCGTCGGAAGGGACCTGCCTCCATCTGCCCAGGGTGGCCCTCATACAAAGCCTGGTTTCCTTGGTCCAAAATGGTCTCGAAGCCAGCTCCGCGGGTTCGACCGTCGAGGTTCGCGCCGCCGCCACCTCCAACGACAGCTTGGATCTGCGAGTGATCGACCCAGGCTGTGGCATGGATCCCGACTTCCTAAGCCGACTCGGCAGCCCGTTCTTTACCACCAAAGGCTCAGGAAAGGGCCTCGGCATTTTCCTCGTCCGCCTCTTCGTTCAGCAGGTGGGTGGCAGCATGGAGATCGATTCTGAAAAAGGACGAGGCACCACAGTCCGGCTCCGACTGCCAACCGTCCCCCTAAACACCCCTTCACCGACATGAATGCTGGCCAGCCGCCATCGGACAGTTCCACCCCCAAACTCGATCCTATCCTGCTCGTGGACGATGATCCGCGGTTCCGGGATTGCCTGGCGAGTGCGCTCCGACAGCGCGGAATTGAGGTCGAATCCGTGGCCGACTCGGCCGCCGCCGTGGAACAACTCGAACGTGGCAACTTCGTTTCGGCGGTCGTCGACCTTCGCCTCCCCGAGTCCGGCGGCCTGGAACTCATCCCGCGCCTTCTGCAGATCCAGCCCCAGCTCCGGATTGTCATGCTCACCGGCTATGCGAGCGTGGCCACGGCCATGAAAGCCGTCCGGCTCGGCGCTCACGACTACCTGACCAAGCCAGCCGATACGGATCAAATCCTGCATGCGCTCGCGGCCGACCCCTCGGCCGCCGGCGCTCCCTCAACGGAGGAACGGCTCCCCCAAGTTCCTTCCTTGGAATGGGTCGAGTGGCAACACATGCACCGTGTCCTGGCCGAGTGCCACGGAAACATTTCCCAAGCCGCCCGACTCCTACGCATCGACCGTCGCAGCCTCCAGCGCAAATTGGCCAAATATGCACCGAATCGGTGATGCTAGCGCTGCACATCTGCTCGCTCCAGCACCTCAAGGATCTTGCTGAATGCGGCGCGCAGATCACCCTCCCGCAGGTCCACCGTGAATCGACCATCGGCGTTCGGCCCGATGCCGACGTGCCCATCCGCAAACAGAATGTTCGCAAAGCGCTGTTGGTGATGGGTGCGGGTCTGGACATTGAACGACTCGAGCCCCGGTGGTGACAAAAACATGGTGTCGATTGCCAGGGCCTGAATGGGATCTCCATTGCGATTCTTCCCCAATGCATCGAGTTGAATGTGCTCCGGCCGCCCGGGTGGGGTATAGAAGAGCTGGACGACGCCAGCATGCCGATAGTAGTAGCTTCCCTGCGCCTGCCGAGCCCCCACTTTGGCCAGCTCCCCATCTGCGTCCAACGGCTGATCAGCCCCCGGACAGAAAAGGATTCGCGGTGTGCTCGACAGATAAGACGAAAGCAGAAGACCCAAACCAACAGGCTTGCCGTCGCGCAAGGAAAGCAGGCTGGTCGGAGTTCCAGTGGACGGATAGAAGCTCGCGGGACTCGTGAAGGGCGGCGCCACCGGACCATACGGGATCAGCCCTTCATGGTCGTGAGCATACATCTGCACCGCCACCCCAACCTGCCGCAGGTTCGAAACACACGCCGCCCTCAATCCAGCCATCCGTGCTCGGGAGATCGTTGGCAGGAGCAGGGAGGCCAGGACTCCAGTGATCGCGATGACCACCAGCAACTCGACCAAGGTGAAGCCGCCAACAGATTTGGCCGAAGCGCGGCGAGGGGGACACTGTCGTGACAATCCAGGGTGGCCGCTCATTCTGAAGGAAGGGCCTGCGCTCGAAAGAATCGTGACGAACCGTCAAGATTACCACTGGTGAAAGAGAGACTCCCAGTGACATTTGTCAGCGTCGTGAATTGCGTCCACTCGGCAACGGGTGCGGTTAACCGCGCCGAGGCCAATACCGCGATTCGCAGGCCAATCTCACTCTGAATCTCAAAGCGAAATCCCCGTTCGTTCACGGTGGAGGCTTGAAGTCGCAAAGGAGCCCGCTCCGTCAGACGAACTGCATCGACATCCCAATAGCCCCCTTCCAGTTCCGGGCTGACCGTCGAGTCGATGGCAATCCCGATAGGCTGACCAACCCAGGCATCGTCGGCACGCACCTCAGGCGTCTCCACCTGAAACTCGACGAGGCGGGTCAGCGTTGGAAACGTCATCCGTGAATTGGTAATGACGGTGGACGCCAGAGTCACACGGTTGCTCAGCCCGTCGCGATAATAAATGCTCAGCTGCAGAGGGGCCCCATTGGACATACCTCCTCCTCCCCCGATCACCCCGGCAGCGAGCTGGTAGGAACTACCGACTCGAAACCGAGCAACACTTGAGTTCGAATCAGATCCAGAGGGGTTCCAGGGAATCAGATCTTGGAAGATCCCCACCCCAGGGATCGCAAACACCCATACCGCTTGATCGCCATCACAGTTCTCCAGCCGATCAAAAGCGCCCGGAGCCGGATTCTTGAACTGGCCCGTCAACTGCGACCAGAGAAACCCGTCATCATCCTCCGGATACCCGTCCGGCTTGGCGTTCTTCTGCCAAGCATCAAACTCCGTGGAAACAAAAATCACTGGGGGAGATTCGAAGGAGCCGTTCGGAACGGGTATCGGAAGCGCACCAACGCATCCTGCCCACACCAGTGCTAGCAGCAAGAGCGCCAAGCTCCGAAAGCTACCGTAGCGACGGAGTCGACTCGGCGTGAGGCCACTTAAAGAATAGTGGATGTGATTCACATGTCAGAGCACCGAGCGCGAGCGCCGGACCGCCATCAGCATCCCTCCGAAGCCCAAGGCCACCAAGGCGATCGATGTGGGCTCAGGGACCACTGTCAGCCGAACTTGGTCCAGATCCCAATACCCCGCCCCGGTGCCAAACGTCGAAAGGAGCCGGATGCCGATATTCTTGCCAGCCCAGGCATCGGTCGCCTGAACCGCAGGTAAGGTGACTTGGTAGTCCAGCAGATGGGTCGCATTCGGAAAAGCTGCGGGCGTATAGGTGATCGAGGTCGCAGCCACGGGAGCGAGGCTGTTCCCAGCATCCGTGTAAAACAGGCCAAGTTCAAAAGTGCTTCCCTCAGCGATGCCACCTCCACCCAGAATCCCAACCGACAGCGAATAGGATTTTCCCGCCTCAAAGGAGGTCGACAAACTCTGGTACAGACCTACGCCAGGTATAGCCAGGATATAGGCGGCCTGAGCCCCATCGAGATTGTCGATGTGATTCCCTGAGCCCGCCGGGGTATTCGGGAAGACTCCGGACAATTGGTCCCAGGTGATGCCTCCTGGCAGCGGGATCCCCGGCACCTCGGGCGTCTTTTGCCACTGGTCCACTTGAGGAAACGCCGGGAAGCCCGGCGGAGTCGTCGGAGACTCAAACGAGGCATTCGGGACCGCAATCGATTGGCCCGAAACCGAACTGCCGACTGCCAGACTCGTCACGAAGCTAGCTCGAGCGAGGGTCAAGCCGAAGGAGTCCACAAACTGATTTCGAAGGGTGGTGAAGTAAGTCATACTCATGAGCACGTATATATTCAGAATCCTGCGTTTCCTTACCCGATCATGCAAGACTATTGGCTAGCATTTTGACATGCTCCGGTAGCAGAACACGGGCGGCATTTGACAGCGTGCGCTAACGACTCTTAGAGTAGGTCAAGCCATACTAGGAACAAAATGGGAACCATCCTCGCTCTGCTCCTGACGCTGACGTTCGCTGCGGCAGCGGATCACAAATCCAACCCAGCCCCGCCCGCAGCCCTGGGAACCCCACTCGCCACCACCCACATCCGCAACGTGTTCCGAGTCACGACGAATCTTTTGTCCGGCAACTCGCCCACGGGAGAAGCGGCCTTCGCCGAACTGGCTCGCTTGGGTGTGAAGACCATTGTCAGCGTCGATGGTGGCAAACCGGAGGTTGAAACCGCACGCCAGCATGGAATTCGCTACATCCACCTGCCGATCGGTTATGACGGAGTACCGCTGCAACGGGTCGCCGAACTCACCAAGGCAGCTCAAACCTCCCAAGGCCCCATTTACATTCATTGCCACCACGGGCTGCATCGGGGGCCGGCAGCCGTCGCAGTCATTTGCGAAGCCACGGCCGGCTGGTCGACCAATCAGGCAGTCGCCTGGCTCAAGCAGGCCGGCACTTCAATGGACTATGCGGGACTTTACCGGAGCGCGATGACCTTTCAGCCACCCACCCCTCAAAGCCTTTCTGCCGTGACTCGCCTTCCAGAGATCGCCCAAGCCTCCTCCCTAGTCGATGCCATGGTGGCCATCGATGAAGAATTCGAGAGACTTAAAGCGGCTCAGAAGTTGGGTTGGTCTAGCATCCCCCGCCAGCCGGACCTCACTCCCGTCCACTCTGCGAAGCTGCTGTGGGAGCATGTGCGCGAGTTGCTTCGGACGGATGATTCCGCCAAACGCCCCGCTGATTACCGCGCGAAACTGCAATCGGCGGTGTCGGCAGTCGAAACCCTCCACCGCGAATTAGCCAGCCCAACCTCTGCGTCTCCCTCGCGAGATGCCGCCTTTCAACAGGTGATCAAAAGCTGCAGCACTTGCCACAAAGCCTATCGGAATTAACTTAGAGGTGTGGATCGAAACCACGGATTTCGTGGATTCCACAGATCAGAACACGACTCCCCAATCCCTCTTTCCATCCGTGTCATCTGTGAAATCCGTGGTTAATCCAGTGCTGGTTTATGCGGATCTCAAAACCGCCATTCCGTCCCCACCTTGAAATTGCGTCCCGGCTGATTGTACCCGCTGCCATGCAACCGGTAGTCCTCGTTAAGGGCATTTTCCAATGCAGCCGTTAGGAAGAACTGCTCACGCCAGGCATATCCTACGCGGAAATTGAGAGTAGCCCATCCCGGCGTCCCTCCAGGGGGAATTCGCTGCGTGTCGCGGGCATCGTCGGGCGATAGCTGATCCTGTTTCGCGGCCGCCTGGCCGAAGACCTCGCTGAAAAACGATTTTGTCGGAGAGTCCCAACGCAGCCCAGCCAACCCGCTGACGGGATTCAGCCGGCTCAATGGCGCACGCACGCTCGCCGCAGCCGAGGTGGGAAACGCATCCGCTTCTCCCTCCTGCCAGCTGGCTTGGCCAAACAAGCTGACTCCTGAACCGAACCTCAGACGACCGGAGGCTTCGACTCCATGAATCCAGCCTGTGCTGGCGTTGCGCTTCGTGACCTCATTCGCACCCCCAATAACCGCCCCGGTGGGAGTCCGCACGATCAGGTCGTCGATGAACGTATGATAGTAGGCTGCCTCCGCCTCCCACCAGGCTTGGGCGGTTTTGGCGCCCCATTCCAAAGTCAAAAACTTTTCGGGCTGAAGGTCGAAAGCCGCCGTCTCCAACTCGCCGCTGCGGGCAATATCGAATCGCGTCATGTCACTCAGATTCGGCGCTCGAAATCCCTGAGAAGCCCCGGTGTACAGCCCCCAACGCTCTTCCGTGTCCGGATGCCAAAGCAAACGTCCGCTACCCACCGCATTCGCCCAGTCATCGCTGAACGAAGTGGCCAAAGCCGTGATCGGATCACGAACCCGTCCCGCATCGGACCGCGCCCAAGTGAAACGTCCGCCCACCGTGAGGCTTAACCGTTCGAGGATCGGAACTTCGTCCTGAACATAGACTCCGAGAAGATCATAAGCGGCGTCGTCAGCAACCGGACCCTGAATGGCGGTGGAGGTCAAGACACCGTTGGCGGCGTAGGTTCGTTGAGAGGAGGACACGAAATCGTGGTAATGCTCTAGCCCGTAGGTCCACGCTCCTATTTGAGATGGGCTCAGCCCCTGAAGTGACAACGCCAGGGTGTCCACATCCACTGTCGTCCGTTGCGTCGTACGATTGCTTCGCTCGACAAACTGTCGCTCATCCTGAATCTGCCAGGAAAGGGTCGCGGTGAACTCATCCCCACGCTCGGTGGCATGGGCCAGCCGAGCGTAGCTGAGCTGGCGCTGTTGATCGAAGAGATGCTGCCGATCGGTTCCTCGGGTCAGCCCCTCCCAGGTCAACCCGTAGATGGTGCGGTGGGTTCGCTGCACGTCATCCTGTTCGGTGCGCTGATACGCTAGGGTCAGCTTGGTGTTCGGGCTGAAGAAGTACTGCGCCTTGGCATCGGCATCCCATTGGTCGTAACCCGTGTGCGGCTGCCGCCCAACTTCCTCCCCGCCCTGAACGTCGCCAAACGACTTGCCGCTGACTCCCAGATTGAACCCCCACCGATCGAACTCGGAGCCGCTGAATTCGCCTCGGGCAACCTGCGCTCGCTCCGCTGAGCCGAATCGATAATAGGTCGCTCCTCCCCACTGTGCCCCGGGCATCGCTTGGTAAGTCGGGGAACGCATCAGCGCGTTGACCGTCCCTCCGATGGAGTCGCTGCCGTACATGACTGACCCCGGCCCCCGAATCACCTCGAGCCGATCGACAGCCAGCGCATCGATGGTGCTCCAATACTGGTTCGGGCCATCCCGAAAGGTGGAATTGTTCAACCGGATCCCATCCACCAGTGCCACGGTGCGAAATCCAGTAAAGCCTCGCAAATAGGGCGACCCCTGCCCGCGCGCCGTTTGCTGAATCATGGCTCCAGGTACCTGGACCATGGCGTCGGGAACGCTCGCGGCCATCGATTCGCGGCGAACGGCGGCCCCGCGAAGAGACTGGCTGCTGAACGGCAGCTCCAGCAGGCGTTGCTCGCGTCGCGTCGCGGTGACAACCACTTGATCCAAGCTAGAGAGGGTGTTGGTTGATAAATTTGCTGCACGAGCGCCAGCGACGGAAGAGTCGGAAACAGTTCCATCCGCGCTCTGGCTCGAGGCCTCGCCTGCCAGCAGGATCAGTCCTGAGGAAATGAAGAGAGCGTGTTTCATTCGAGGTGAAAGATTCCAAGACCCCGCTTCCCTCAGTCAACTGCGAATTGAGAGTGTGGAGGAAGTGGGGTGCGCAACAACTCTGATGCCACACTGTGGACACTTTCCACGTGAAAACCGCCGCTAGCCCTCGATCGACTCAGGAACGCGGTTTGTAGTCCGTGTCATCCGAGAAATCCGTGGTTAACGCAGTGCAATAGGATCAGTCGAATTCAGCGGGTCACTCCCCGCAATGGTACGGGCTTTCAACCCTCAGCATGTGTGGGGTGAGGAAACCTTGGGTTGTCACCCCAGGCTGGAATGGTGCTGGGCCTGTGGCCCGCTGACTCGCACGCCAATAGTGAATCCCATATGAATCTCGGCTCAATCGTCTAGGCCGAGTTTGGTATGGGGTCGAAGGCCCTTCGGGCTTAAGCACCAACGGTGCTTTCCATCCCAGCCTGGGGTGACAACCCCAGGTAAGCATTCATTTTCCCATCCAGGGCTGAAAGCCCGATATAGGGCCGCCAAGCCGGGTCGCGACTGCACCGCCTTTCTCACCCATCGTCGCACGCACCCAGAGCAAATCCGCCTGATCGTTCCCCCCGGGTGCGGCAAAATGCCGCACCCGGGGGCTCTCATTACCCCCGGAGCCTCCGCGCTCCTCAAAACCGAGCCGTCAACGCGAATCGTGCTTGGATGGGCTCCACCGGATGAAAATGCACCGTCGGGCCTGCCGGGTCAGGGTCCCCGGGACGAACGCGGGATTCATAGGCGTAGTCGACATCGTGATCGCGTCGATCCAAGACGTTCAAGATCTCCGCCGTGAAGGTCCAGGTCTTGTTGAACCGATATCCCACCTGAGCGTTCAGCAATACGGTCGCCCCCGACCGAATGCTGTCGTCCTCAATGAGGGGACGCGGACCGAAGTATCTGAGCCTCAGACTTCCAAAGAGCCCAGAGTCCGCGTGATACGAAATCCCCGCCGCCACCACGCTTTCAATGGAGCCAGGGATGTGGTCCCCCTCCACCGCGCCGTCCCGAAACTCAGCATGCGAAAACGAGAGGTCCGCATCGAGAGTCAAATGCCGCGTGAGCCGATAGTAGTTCGCCCATTCCACCCCATACCGACGGCTGGGACGCGTGGCCTCGGTGGCTCCGGCATCCCCCACGAACAGCAGCTCGGAGTCGGCATCCAGCCACCAGAGAGACACCGTGCTTTGCAACCGGTCAATGGCGAGGGTCCGCACCCCCACCTCCGCTCCATAGGTCTGCACCAGCGGATCGGCACGCCGAATCGCATTGCCATCGGCATCCACCGGCAAGCCGGTCACCGGATCCACCCGAGTGGTGACGCCGCGGCCGTCGTTGCTGTGGAATCCCAACCCGCCTTGCGCATAAACCTCAGTTTTCGCCCAGGGACCAAAGATTAAGCTGACCTTCGGGCTCCCAATGGCATCTAACCGATCGCCAGAATTCTGCCGTCGGACGCTCGTAACGTCGAAATGGTAGATATCCCCTCGAACGCCGGTCACCGTTCGAAATCGTTCTCCCCATTGAAGCTTGTTCTCGTAATACAGACCGACGCTGTTCTGAAGAATGTCGTCCTGTCGGGTCGTCGCGGGTAAGACATCACCGCTGGCCGCATCGATCTTATCGACCCGCCGTCCCGCCTCCGTCTGGTAGAGTCCGTTGCGGATGCTATCGCTGCGGACCTGAAGTCCGAAGGAATTCTCCACCTCCTTGCCCCACCATTCGTTGTAAAGTGTATGCTTGGCTTGAAGCCCGGAAGCGAACCGTTTGTCCTGCTGCTCGAACTGGTCGCCCCGATTTGTGTCGGTCAGAAAGTAAGTGAAGTTCGAGAGGAGGTCCAAGTCGTAGTAGAAACCATAGGCCATCACCTTGGTCGCGGATTGGTCATCGCTGCGATGCCACTCCGCCTGCAAGCTGTAGCGCTGAGAATCGCCGCCCGTCGTATCATCGAGGGATCCGAAGAACGGAACGATTCCAGAGGCAACGGCGCTCGCGGCGACCTGATCGCTGGAGTCCCATCGGCCGTGATAACCCCGCGCAGTGATGCTATATCCACGGCTCTCGTCGCCCTGACTGTAGGTCAACACGCCGTTGAACTTCTGATAGTCGTCCGGGTTTCTCCAAGGCCCATCATGGTGATAGGCCTCCAACCCGTAGAGCAAGTGTCCATCCCCCAGTTTGGGTGACGATGCGAACACGCCACGGGCAAAGCCAAACGTGCCGGCCTCCAGAATGGCGACGCTCTGCGGCAACACCCGGAACGAATCGAGGTGGGCGGCCCCAGCAGAGGCGAAATCTCCATTCTCAGCATAGTAGACCCCTTTCTGGTAGTTCACGCGCTGGACCAGCTCAGGGATGATGAAGTTCATGTCCGTATAGCCCTGGCCATGTCCATGGGTGGGGAGATTGATGGGCATGTCATCGATCGAGGTGGCGAAATCCGTGCCGTGGTCGAGGTTGAAGCCGCGCAAGAAGTATTGATTGGCCTTACCTCCTCCGGCGTGCTGGGTGATGATCACTCCCGGCACGGTCTCCAATATTTCACCCGAACGAAGGATCGGGCGCAGTTCGAGCTGAGCGGCGCCTACGGTGCCTTGAGTGGCAGAATCGGCCAGCCCGAGCAGGCTGTCGCCACGTCCTTCCACCACGACGTCGGGCAGCCTAGTGGGAGGCAGATTGGTGGAGTTGGAGCCGACCGGCTCCTGGGACCGAGCCGTGGAGCAGAGGGAACAGGCGATGGCCACCTGGCCCGCCTCAAAAAGCCTTCGCCAGGGACGGTTACGAGATGGTTCGAAGTCAAATTTTCTAACAGGTCGCTTGGGTGTCATAGGTCGTACCGGTAAAAGTGAGGTGGATCCGCGCTACGGCGGCTCCGACGATAGATTTCGATTTAAAGGGAAAAAGTGACAGCGGTGAGGGGGGGAGCCGAGACCGCGGCGCTGGGCATGGATCCTCTCCGAACTCTCCCAGCCTGGCACGCAACGACGCGTCCCGGTCGGACTCAAGTGTGGCGGATCGATCGAAGAACCTCGGAACTCAGCTCCGGATAAACGGCGGCGCGCGCCCAGCCGCTTGCGCATCGAAGAATCGTTCCAGCATCGCGCCATGCCAGGTCGGAAGAGTGAGTTCCAGCCGGTCGAACCCCAGCTTTTGGAAGACGGGGTGGAAGGACGATTCGAGGCAGCCATCGGCCAGAGTTTGAGCAAGGCTGTGATGGTCGTGAGACGGGGCAGGTGCTACCGGGTCTGGCGACGTTTCGCCCGGGCCGCCAACCGCATCGGCCGCCGTCAGCCTTGCCAGTGCGTCCCAGGCCGCGCGCACGGAAAAGTTAGGCAGGGCGAAGGGACGGTGCGTGCTGCGAAAGACCGGCCCAGAAACCGAGATGTCCGGGTCGGGGAGGTTACGGGTCTCGTCAGCCTGGTGGAGACGTGACAGTGCGGAACCATGGAAATGGACGTGAGCAGGCCCGTGTCCACCGTGCTCGATGAGCACGTGCAGCGCGGGACTGAACGCCACCCACCCGGCGAGAACCAACCCCAAGGCCAGGAGGCAGGATATCAGTTGTTGAAAGCGCTTCGTCACACGGTTACTCAAACACTACGCACCACCAGGTGTCTTGGATGCATCAAAGTTACCGAATCGTTTCGCGATGAAGGCAGCAAAAAGCCACCTGCGACTGCAGCTACGAGAATGGATCCCGCCATTGCTGCCTTAGGTGGCTAGGGGAAAACGTAGACAGAAAAACTACGGCGTGTCCAGGTCTTTGAGGCTGGAGGCTGGGCCCGGGCGAAAGCTGAAAGGGGGCTGAAGGTGGATCCAGACTCCGTCGGTGGAAGAAAGCTGTAGAGGGCTACAGCACTCCATGACGCTTCGCGAGGAACGATGACATATGGAGTGCGGCAGCCCTCTGCCGCTTTAGTCCCCCCAGCGGAGCTGGGATCCCCCTCGAACCTCACCCACTTCTAACCACACCCATCCCCTTCCCTGCCGCCTCATCCAACTTGCTTGCCACCAGAGCCCCATGCTACGAACCGGCATGAAGATTTTTCCGTCGGCAATCCTCACTCTCGCCGCCTGCCCTTTTCTACTGGCACAGCCTTCCATCCCCATGAAACGGATCGAGCTTCCCAAGCTGCCGATCGTGGAGCTGAAACCCTATGCGACGCTTGAGATCCCGGCTAACATCGAGCCCTCAGGACTGGTCAAGAGCCGGCTTTGGAACGATGTCTATTGGGCGCACAATGATTCGGGCGACATTCCGCGAGTGTTCGCCATGCATCGCGACGGACGAATGTACGCCTCCGAACGCGATGGCGCTGCTCACGGGGTGCATATCCCCGATGCGGTCAATGTCGACTGGGAGGACATCACCACCGACGACAAGGGCAACCTGATTATTGGGGACTTCGGGAACAGCAGGAGCAACAACCGTCGCGACCTGTGCCTGTATGTCATTTTCGAACCGCACCCCTCCGTCGGCCGAACCAGCGTCCAGCAAAAGATTTTCTTCTCCTATCCCGATCAGAAAGAAGTGCCCTCTCCCGTTAGCAACTTCGACGCTGAAGCCCTCTTCTATGCCCATGGGCATGTTTACATCATGACCAAGCATCGCAGCGACACGGGGACCACCCTCTATCGACTGGAATCCATGGAACCCAATCGGATGAACGTGCTCACCAAGCTGGAAAGCTTCGATACCCAGGGACAAGTGACCGGCGCGGATGCCTCCGCTGACGGAAGCCGGCTCGCCGTACTTACCTATACCGGCGTTTGGCTCTTCGACGCGGTGGAGAAGGAAAAATGGTTCGATGGAGCGGCACGATGGATGCCGACGGAGGATAACGACGCCGAGGCGATCACGATCGATGGAGATCGCCTGATCGTCTCGGCAGGCGAAGGAGACGGAGATTTGTATGATATCCCCATAGCCACTCTAAACGTGGTCCGCCCCTAGCTGAGCCCAGTTTACAACCGGTGCCGGGGAGGAGATTCGGATCATCGGGGAGGTGTCGCCTGATTGCGATTCTTTGTCGATGCCCAAGTTGGAGGGGATCCTCACTTCTTCGCCTGAGATCTGAGGCCGAAGCCGAGAACCCACAGGGTTCAAAGAGATTAGCCGGGGCGTGGAGCGCAGCGCCCCCCCGGTCTGTCAGCCCCCTATTCAACAGCACCCTGAAAGGTGTGCCACCCGTTGGCGAACGGACTCACAAACCGATGAGGTTCCTTGAGTTGGGTGGCACCTGTCTCAGAACCCGGTGGCATCGCTGCGCGATGCTCCGTACTCTTAACGGTTCCGGGGGTGCGAGCACCCCCGGCTAGATTTCTTTGAACCCTGCGGGTTCGGGACCTGCCGACAACGTGTGAAACGCTGGCCTTGCCCAGCTTGTCTAGTCGCCATTTTTGGAGGTAAAGATAAGAGCCCTCTGCCGCTTTAGTCCTTCCCAGCGGAGCTGGGATCCCCTTTCACTCTCACCTGCTTCAAATCACACCCGACGAACGGAACCCGACCGCTGAAAGCTTGCTCCAGCGAGTGGATGGAGCAGACTAGAAACCTTACTCTGGCAAAGCTTATTGATGCAGCCTGTAAATCGATTAGAATACCTTAAGGCTGGTGAAGATCGTGATTTCGATCAGATCTTCCCTCAGTCGTTGCGGGAGTTGTCGATCCTCCACTGGACACCGGTAAAAATCGCGCGACGCGCGGCCGAATTCTTGGTCACGGCTCCCGGCACACGAGTCCTCGACATTGGATGTGGTCCGGGGAAGTTCTGCATCGTAGGTGCCGTCACGACCGCGGGAAGCTTCGAAGGCATCGAACAGCGTCTGGATCTCTGCCGGGTTGGACAAGCCGCGATTCAACGCGCCGGGATTAAAAACGCCCAAATTGTGCATGGGAACGTGACGAGTCTGGACTTCCAGGCATTTCAGGCGTTTTACCTCTTCAATCCTTTCGAGGAGCATCTCCAAACAACCTCGCCCATCGATAGCACCATCGAGCTGAGTGAGAGCCTCTATGAGGGCTATACCCATCATGTGGCGGAACAGTTGGCTCGCGCACCTGTAGGAACACGGGTTGCCACGTTTTATGGAAAATGCGAGGAGATCCCACCCGGCTATCATCAGCTGGGCGCAACCGGTCACTCTGCTTTGAAATTTTGGGAGAAACGTGACGGCCCGTAAATCCACCAATTCGCCGTGTCGGTTTGCGACGGAAAATGAAGTGGAAGATTTCCGAAAGTGGGGTATTTTACACTCGAAATCTGCTCTCCGAAGGTGGTCGTGGCCTGTTGCCATGCCCTTACCCAAGGCCGGGCATAGCCAATCGAAGTAAATACGTGCTGTAATCGCCATGAAAACCCTCGCTGGAATAAGTTCTTTGGGCGTAGCGCTGCTCCTTTCGGGCTGCGCTTCCGCACCTCCCCTTGTGCTGGATCGCGTCGGCCCAGGTCCGGAATCAGGGGAGGCAGCCAGCATCGAAGGGACTCTGACGGTCTTCTCCGCCAAGTCCCGCATGATCAACCTGTCCGATCCTGATACCGTTCTCCACACCGACTACACCATCCTGTCCAGCGACGGGACGGTCATCCGTAGGGTGGCAAACCGAGTGTCGACCGTCCTGGATATTCCCGCCGCTGTCTCTCTCCCCAGCGGCCTATATACCATTCAGGCGGATGCGGAAGGGCATGGCGTGGTGCACATCCCGGTGGTGATCAAACCGCAAAAAGCCACCACCCTCCACCTCGACGGAGACTCGACCCGAGCCCGAAACGCTGTCGACACCTCGAAGCTCGTGATGCTCCCTGGCGGTGAGGTGGTAGGTTGGCGCGCGGACTGACCGATCGCCGGGGCTTGGGCGTACAATCCGACTCTCCCAACGACTCACGCGAGCGTGTTCCGAGGAAGGTTCCGCCGTTTGTCCTGCGACTTCGGACTAGCAGCCTGTCGGACTTGTCCCCACCGCGAGTGAGTCCGGCTTTGAACCTCATTTGTGCTCAGATCGGGTTTCCTCACCCCGGCTCCGAGTCGGGGTGATTGCTAGCAGGCCGGCATCCAAAAAGCCCGAGAACCGAACAATGGCCCTGGCGGGCACCCTGCAGAACGATATTCTAAGTCCGACGGCCTGCTAGGGGGCTTTCGCCGGAGCGTTGGTGCGGAGCTCAACCAACTTGGCGAGCGCCTCGTTCAGGCGTTGCACGGCGGCGTTGTGCTTCTCAGCCAGCCGATTGAAGGCTTCGATCCGCTCATTGCGTTCGCGCGCCACGCGCTCCACCGACAGATTGGCCTCCTTTATTAGGCCGTCACGAGCCGCAACGGCCTCCGTCCACGCAACCATGTTGGACGAAGCCGCTACGCGGAGGCCTTCGGCTGGGAGGGTGTCAGAGGATTGCTTCTGAGTCCTGAGTGTCATCCAGATCATTCGCTTCGCAGTTCAAAAGGTAATCTGTCGTAGCAGAGCCCCCGCAGCGACAGGCT